>JADFZT010000042.1:2801-40389 GCA_015232395.1 Magnetococcales bacterium
GGCATGTCTTCCCCCAATCAGACGCTCTCTCTGAAACAGGCTTTGTCGTTGGGCGTAACCCACCTCCAGTCCGGACGCCTGAAACCAGCCGAAAGGGTGTTTCAGGCCATTCTGTCCGCCCACCCCCTACACGCCGGAGCCCACCATTACTTGGGCGTCATCGCTTTTAGGACCGGTCGCCTTGAAACCGCCCTATCCCATTTAAATCAAGCCCTGGAGCAACAGCCCAACCTGGCCGAGGCTCACTTCATTCTGGGGAATGTCTACAAAAAATTGGCCCAACAGGAAACGGCAGAACAAAGCTATCGGCAGGCTTTGGCGATCAAGCCTGATTTTCCCATAGTGCTCAACAATTTGGGTGAGCTTCTTCATGAGATGGAACGCTTTGGGGAGGCAGAGGCGTGTTTTCGTCGCGCCGTGGAGATCAAACCCCAATTTGCCGCAGCTTGCAACAACCTGGGCAAGGCGCTACGTGACCTGGGGCGTTTCAAGGAAGCCGAAGCTTGTTATCGACGCGCCTTGGCGCTCAAACCAGCCTATCAGGAGGCTCTATACGGCCTGGCCAACATGTGCCGGGTTCAAAGGCTGAATGCCGAAGCGGAATCGACCTGCCGCCGCGCCCTGGAAATCAATCCCGACTCCCCCCAAGCACTCAATATTTTGGGAAGGATTCTACAGGGTCAAAACCGTCTTGCCGAAGCAGAGGCCTCTTTCCACCGCGCCCTGGAAGCTCAAGCCGATTTCGTCGATGCCCATATCAGCCTGGGGGTTATGTTTGAACAATCCGGCCACATCCAGAAGGCCAAAAGCCATCTTCAAAAAGCGCTCACGCACTCACCAAACAACCTGATGGTGCGCAACAACCTGGCCAAAATCCTGCGGCGGGAGGGTCGGATCGAAGAGGCCATCGAGATGCTCAAGACAGTCACTTTGGAGCAGATACGCACCAAGCGGGCCTTTGCCATTCCGTTTGAACTGGGCAAACTCTACGACAAGGTGCACGACACTCCAAATGCCTTCAAGCAATTCACCCATGGCAATGAATTGGTTTCTGAAACCGAAGATGCCAAGCTGGCCGATAAGGAAAAAACGCTTCGGGATATAGATCAAAAACAGACGCTGCTCACCTGGGGGTGGGTTGATTCCTGGAACAAAACACCCCATCCCGCCAAAGCGGCCCCGCCTTTTTTTCTGGTGGGCTTTCCCCGTTCGGGCACCACCCTTCTCGACCAGGTTCTCAACAGCCACCCCGCTCTACAGGTCATGGAGGAAAAACCTTGCCTGGATGTGGTCCAAAACACCCTTTTGACCCTTCCCGGGGGTTATCCATCCCTGGCCGACCTGACTGAAACGCAACTCCAGGAACTTCGAAACATCTATTTTAGAGAGACTAAGCGCTACCTCCCATCAGATCCCAATGCCGGACTTGTGGACAAGCTGCCTCTTAACATCATGCATATCCCCTTGATCATCAGGCTATTTCCCAACGCCCGGATCGTTCTCTCTCTACGCCATCCCTGTGACGTGGTCCTGTCCAACTTTATGCAGGATTATCAAATCAATGATGCCATGGCCAATTTTTTCACCCTGGAGGATGCCGTCCACTATTACACAAAAGTGATGGGGTTGTGGCAGGCCTGCCAAACTTTGCCATCGGGCTATTTTCACACCATCAAGTATGAATCCCTGCTAGTGGATTTGCCGGGTGAAATCGGCAAGCTCCTGGACTTTTTGGAGCTTGATTGGGACGACGCGGTTTTGGACTATCGAAGCCAGATTCAAAAAAGAGGCATTATCAACACCCCCAGTTATGCACAGGTCACCGAGCCCATCTACCAGTCGGCCAAATACCGCTGGAAGCGCTATGAAGCACAGCTGAAACCATACATTGGCTCCCTGGCCCCCTTCATCAAAGCCTTCGGATATGCCGAATAGAAAACACGGCTCTTCCGGCGGAAGCGTACGTGGGTGGGTGACCCAGTCTGTGGACAAGGTACCATCCGCCACACCCTCGATTATCAGGGATTGAGGGCTCATTGGAACAGCATTTTTCCAGGGTTCATACATGAGATCCACCATGAAAAACTGGCTGCCAATCAAGAGGTTGAGAGCCGACGGCTACTCGACTATTGTGGGCTGTCATGGGATGCACGCTGTCTGGACTTTCATCAAACGGATCGCCCGGTACAGACCGCTTCCCTGTTACAGGTCCGCAAACCCATGTATCGCAGCTCGGTAGAGGGGTGAAAGCGATATGAAAAGGAGCTGCAACCTCTGGTCGATATCGTTGGCAAACCGGAGTCTGCCCAATAACCCACACCCGACAGCCCGCTGATACCGCCATCGACCATTCGAATCAAGCCAACCTCTAAGCCTATATCCCAAATCCACCATGAACAGATCCCAAGCCATGAACAGATCCCAACGCAGGCAACAAAACAAACAGTCCAAAACCCCTTCCGGATCCTCTCCCAATCAACTGGAATTCCAGATTGTTACGGGTTCATCGCCTGCTGCCACGACCAACCCCCTGGCCCTTCTGCAACAGGCTTTGACTCACCATCAAGGGGGACAGCTCCCAGCGGCTGTAGCCACCTATCGTCAGTTACTTTCCTTGCAGCCTCACAACATGACGGCGCTGTGCAATCTGGGTGCGGCACTGAAAAATCTGGGTAAACTGAAAGAGGCAGCAGACTGTTTTCAGCAGGCCCTGACCATCCAACCGGATCAAGTCCTGGTGTTGAGCAATCTGGGGCTCACCCTTCAGGATATGGGGCGCCTGGATGAGGCGATTCGCTGTTTTCAACAGGCCCTGACTCTGGATCCCAAGCAACCCGCCATCCACACCAACCTGGGATTGGCCCTGGCCACCCAAGGAGAGATGAAAGCAGCGATTGCCAGCCAACAAAAAGCGCTGACCATCGCCCCCGGCTTTCCCCAAGCCCATTTCAGCCTCTCCCAAGCGCAAAAAATTCTTCCCGAGGATCCCAGGCTGGATCAAATGGCCGCCCTGGTGAACCAGGAAAAAACCATCGAAGGCCGGGTCTACCTCCACTTTGCCCTGGGCAAAAGTTTGGCCGACCTGGGACGCCACGATGAAGCCTTTCGCCACTATCTGGCGGGTAATCGACTGCAACGCAGCCGCTTTCAATTTAATCTGAGACAGCGCAAAAAAAGCTTTCATCGCTACCGCGCCCAGCTGGATCAAACCTTTTTTGCAGCCAGGCAAGGGTGGGGAATCGATGATCCCACCCCGATTTTTATTGTAGGCCTGCCCCGCTCCGGCACCACCTTGGCAGAGCAAATTTTGGCCAGCCATCCAGACGTTTACGGTGCCGGGGAGCTGCCCTTCATCAAGCAGATTTTAATGGCCAAAACCGGTGCTGCCGACCTGGGTGAAATTCCTCTCAAGATACCTGCTCTCAACGCGATGGATTTTCAGCAGATGGGGCGGGACTATCTGGACCGGCTTCGCAAGCAAGCCGCCACCGCCGCCCCCCTTCCCCGTTTTATCAGCGACAAGATGCCCTTCAATTTTATCTATATCGGGCTCATTCGTCTCATGCTCCCCCAAGCCCGCTTCATCCACTGCCAACGCTCCCCCCGGGATACCTGTCTCTCCATTTTTTTCGCCCATTTTTCCGAAATCCACCCTTTTGCCTATGACCTCACCGAGCTGGGGGGCTACTATCGGCTCTACCGGGAAATGATGGCGCACTGGCACCAGCTTTTTCCCGGAAAAATTCATAACCTCTCTTATGAAAAACTGACCCGGGATCAGGAGGGGGAGACCCGACGACTGCTCGATTTTTGCGGACTAAATTGGCAAGAAAACTGCCTTCACTTTCACAACACAGCCAGATCCGTCAAAACTGCCAGCCAAGTACAAGTACGCAAGCCCCTTTACCGAAGCTCCTTGCAACGTTGGCGATGCTATGAAGCAGGGCTGCAACCTTTAATCTCAGCTTTGGGAAACGCACCGGAGCCGGATTGAGGAGAAGTGCCACCGACTGGTGGGAAACACCCCAGGAGTAACTACCACTCCCACAAACAAATGCGAGACTTGAATGGACACCAAATCACCACGGAATGAACAAAACACCCCTCCCCGGGAAAAAAGTCCGTCAGGTGATCCCGGGAAAACCGCCTCTCAGAGTTCCACGCCTCCAGAGGCCATTGCCGCGCTGAAACAAGGGGTGGCCCACCACCAGACCGGCCAGCTGGATCAGGCCATTGCCTGGTATCGCCGGACTTTGACGATTGACCCCCAAAATATCAATGCCATGAATAACATTGGGGCTGTTCTCAAGATGCAGGGAAAGCTGAAAGAGGCCGAACAGCATCTGAAACGAGCACTCGCCATCAACCCCCATTTTGCCTCAGCGCACAATAGCCTTGGGGTCGTCCTGAAAAACATGGGCCGACTGGATGAAGCGATCCGACACCTCCGGCAGGCTATCGCCCTCCAAGCAAATTATGCAAACGCCCACCACAACCTTGCCAATGCCCTGTTGGAATCAGGCCACCTTGCGGAATCAGAAAAGCATCATCGCAAAGTACTTGCCATCAAACCGAATGACATTATATCCATTTGTAATATTTCATATTTACACAAACACACCGAAAATGATGATCTTATTCGCACCATGGAATCCCTGCTGGCCAATACCCCGTCCCAGGGTGATCAAATCAATCTAAATTTTACGCTTGGCAAAGCCATGGCTGACTTGGGACAATATTCAAAATCCTTTCAATATTTTGCAAAAGGCAACGCCCTAAAAAGAGAAAGCTTTCAATATAATATCGAAACAAGCAAAAATGTCGTTCGCCATCTTCGCGAACTATGCACAGCCCCCTACCTGGAAGAGCGTAAAGACAGCGGCCATCCAAATCCCACCCCCATTTTCATCATCGGCATGATCCGTTCCGGAACCTCCCTTTTGGAACAGATCTTGGCCAGTCATCCAAAAGTATACGGTGGGGGAGAACTCAACTTTGTCAATCAAATTCTTTTCAAAGACCGACCGTTTGCAGAGGTGTCGTTGGCGGGAGAGGTTCCCAATTATTTTTCCGGCTTGAATGCAGAGGAGATTGCGCAACTGGGGGCCGAATATATCGGTAAAATACGCGAACTATCCGCTGATGCTGTTCACATCGTGGATAAAATGCCCTTCAATTTTCTTTACATCGGTCTTATCCGGACCATACTTCCCCAGGCCCGATTCATCCATATCCGCCGTTCTCCGTTGGACACCTGCCTGTCCATATACCGGATTAATTTCGGCAACCATCTGCCTTTTGCCTATGATTTGACCGAGTTGGGACAATACTATCGACTTTACCTGCAGATGATGGCGCACTGGAACAAAGTGCTCCCGGGGGTCATACACGAAATTTCATACGAAGAGTTGACTGCCAACCAGGAGCAGGAAACCCGCAGGGTCCTGGCCTTTTGTGATCTGGAGTGGGATGATTGCTGTCTCCATTTTCACAAGACCAACAGGCCAGTGCGTACGGCAAGTTTTCAGCAGGTCCGCCGCTCCATGTACCAGACCTCCGTGGATGGCTGGAAACGTTATAAAGACGAACTACAGCCACTGATCATGGCCCTGGGGGATGCCGTGGATGACGTTTCCCTGACTGATTGAGAAAATCAATCTCTTTTTTAGGCCTGAAAGGATTCAGTCTTTCATCGACATGTGGGGTCGGTTTCCATTCCAACCAAAGAAACGCCCCCTCGACCCCATTATTCATCGAAAGCGCTCCATGAACGATACCGACGAACCGCTTGATCAGAAACAAACTGGAGCAACCGGAAAGTCCGGTCATAGCGGAAAAACCAACACCGCCAACCCGGAAAACACACCTCTTCAAGCGATTGCCGCACTGCAACAAGGAGTTGCCAAACACCAAGCGGGTCAACTGGACCAGGCCATTGGCTGGTATCAGCAGGCCCTGGCGATCGACCCTCAAAACACCGACGCCTTCAGCAACATGGCTGTAGCCCTCAAGGGTCAGGGCAAGCTCCAGGCGGCGGCTGAAAGCCTGAAAAAAGCCCTCGCCATCAAGCCTGACTTTGCCTCCGCTCATAACAATCTGGGGGTGATCCTCAAAGAGTTGCACGCCTATGACGAAGCAACAGATCATTTCAAAAAAGCCCTGGCCTTAACCCCCGATTTTGCCCAAGCCCAGCACAATCTCGGCAACGCTCTGGCCGAAGCGGGAAAGATCGAGGAGGCGATGGTTTATCTGGAAAAAACCCTGGCTCTGAAGCCCGATTGGTGCAAAGCCCACTACAGCCTCACCCACATTCGCAAATATCGGGTATACGACCCCCAAATTCGCACCATGGAGTCCCTCCATGCCCGAGTCACCGATCGGGAGGAGCGCATCGCCCTCTGCTTCGCCCTCGGCAAGGCGATGATCGACCTGAAAGAACACGCCAAGGGGTTTCAATATCTTCTGGAAGCAAACCGACTCAAGCGCGCCACCTTTCAGTTTGACATCGAAAGAAGCACCAAGGATTTCATGGCATTCACAAAACATTTCAACCAAGCTTTTCTGGATTCAAAGGCGGGTTGGGGCCATTCAGACTCTACCCCCATTTTTATCGTCGGCATGCCCCGCTCCGGCACCACCCTGGTAGAACAGATTTTGGCTAGCCATCCAGAGGTGCATGGGGGTGGGGAACTCCCCTTCCTAGCGGATGCAGTACGGGAAAAATTGTTTGCTGTGGGACAACAGTCGGTCCTGCCCTTGACCGCCCAGATGGATCGGCAGGGGTTCGATCAGCTGGGGGCGGCCATCGTTGGCAAGCTCAGAAGCCTCTCCCCCCAGGCCCGCTTTATCACCGATAAAATGCCGATCAATTTTCTCTACATCGGCCTGATCCGGCTCTTTCTGCCCCAAGCCAAAATCATCCACTGCGTCCGCTCCCCCCTGGACACCTGCCTGTCCATTTTTCGAACCAATTTTACCGGGGATCAACCCTTTGCCTATGACCTGACAGAGCTGGGCCGTTTTTATCAGCTCTACCGGCAGTTGATGACCCACTGGCACCAGATGTTTCCCGGGGCCATTTACGATATCCATTATGAAAAAATCATCGCCGATCAGGAGGGGGAGAGCCGTCGACTCCTCGACCATTGTGGCCTGGAATGGGATGATCGCTGCCTCTCCTTTCAAAAGACCCAAAGAACAGTCCGCACCGCCAGTCTGGAGCAGGTCCGCCAGCCCATCTATTCCAATTCCATCGGCACCTGGAAATCATACGAAAAAGAACTGCAGCCCCTGATCAAAGCCTTGGGGGACTGTATTTAGATGGGTACCGGCAGCCAAGGGAAAGAGCGGCCATTTATTTTGGTGACCGGCACCGACCCCGAAAGCCAAGCCGGGGGAATTGCCAATGCCCTGCCAGGCTATTTGGCAGCACTTGATTTCGCCGGTTTTGAGTGGCGCTTCATCCGCACCCACCACCCGACGGATCCCGGGAGCCGGTTTGGCATCTGGTTTGTCGCCCTTTTCCGGATCACCCGACAGCTTTTGAAACTCCGTTTTCGGGGCATCAAAGTACAGCACTACGGCCATGCCGGTGAGATGCCTGCCCTCTTTCGCCAGGGAGTCATTCTCTGGCTGGTGCGGCTGTTGGGTGGTCGGGCCGCGATCCAGCTCCACGCTCTTCAGGTCTCCGACTATCTCAATCACCCCCTGAAACGCCGCCTCTTTCTCACCTTTATTTCAGGTGCAAATGTGGTGTGCGTTCTCACCCCATGGTGGCAACAACGCTTGACCGAGGCGGGGGTTAAAAAGCCCCTTGCAGTCATTCCCAACCCTCTTCCCGCCAGCCTGGAAACAATTGCCCAGCAGCCCATTCCATCCCTGCCCCCCCCAAAACCAAGCGAAAATCCCAACCCCGGGATCACCCTCCTGGCCATCACCCGCCTGGTACCTGGCAAAGGGATCAAGGAGGTCATAAAAGCCCTCACTTACCTTCCAGACACCTTCCGGTTGATCGTGGCCGGAGATGGCGAAAACCGCCAGATGCTGGAAACCTATTGCCACACCCTGAATCTGGACAGCCGGGTGCAGTTTACCGGCTGGGTGAGCGGGAAAGATAAAGAAGATTTATTCAAAAATTCGGATATATTGTGCCTCCCCTCCCAGTGCGACTCTTTTGGGATCGTATTTGTGGAGTCGATGGGGTATGGTTTGCCGGTTGTGGCTCTTGATTCCGGCCCTATTGGGGATGTGGTCCCTCATGGTCGGGGAGGCCTGCTGGTCAAGCAAAACGACCCGGCCACATTGGTCGCTGCCATTCGCTCCCTGGAAAACCCTGAAAAACGCCTCTCCCTGGGCCAATCTGCCAAGAGATGGGTGCTGGAGCAATTTTCAGCCAGGGTGGTGGGAGCGCGTTTGGAAAAGCTATTCATGGATTAACCCGGGACAATCCCAACGGCTGATCCATGATTTACATTTATTATTCAATAATTTCGGCGATTAGAAGCCTGATATGGATTGAGGTTTAACCCCAGGGATGGCCACTGAAAAATCTGACATATCCCAACCGCAGATCCAGGAGATAAACGACCTGGCCCTTCGGCTGGAGACCCACTTTACCCAAACCAATACCGCCACCTTTGACCCGGCTGATCTCTTTGGCACCCCCTACGGTATTCTGGTCAAAAAAATCTGGTACCGGAACAAATATCTGGCGGTGCTGCCTGCCCTGCCGCTGTTGCTGGTGGATTTTTTACTGCCGGGCCTGAAGAGGCTGTTTGTCAAAAAACGCCAACACGCCATTTGTCTGGCCCACTGGGGTTTGGGTTGCCTGAACCTGGCGGAAGTCCATCCGGAACGAAAGGATGAATTCCTGGAGAAGGCCAAATCCTGCCTGAAGACCATCAACGATTTGGCGGTAGAAACCCCCAACGGCCTTGGCTGGGGAATTCACCTGAATTGGCAGACCATCGACGGTCTGATCCCGGCCAACACCCCCTGCCACACCCAGACCGCCTATGTCTTCGAACTCCTGGATCGACTGAACAAAATCGAGCCTTCGTCAGAATATGACGCGCTCCTGGCAAAAATTGTCCAACACACCGCCCACGACTACCGGCAGGTAGACCTCCCCACTGTGGATGGCCCCATTACCGGCTATTCCATCGTCGATGAACGCACGGTGGTCAACTCCCAAAGCTATCGGGCCATGATCCTGATCCGGGGTTATCAGCTCCTTCGGGATCCGCTGCTGCTGAATCATTTCAACCCCTCTCTTGATTTCGTTCTCCAGTCTCAAAACCCCGACGGCTCCTGGCCTTATGCCGTCAAGGAAAGCTTTATCGACTGCTACCATACCTGCTTCGTTTTGAAAAACCTGTTTAAGATTGAAAAAAACCTCAAAGCGCTCGGTACAGACCATCATCTACCTGAAGATCTACTGGACCGGGTTCAAACCGCCCTGCAAACAGGAACAGCTTTTTTTAACAATTTTTTGCTCAAAGATGGGCTACCCACCCCTTTTGCCCTCCGGCATCGCCCGGTTTCATACTTGTGGGATAGCTATGACATTGCCGAATCCGTCAATCTGTTGAATCTCCAGCAGGATGACCGGACCATTGGTCAAATATTAAAATTATTCCAAACACGTCTAATAACCCGAGAAGGACTGTTACGATTCCGCTATTATCCGACCATTTCCCGGCTGGTGGAGGGTGCCACTTACATCAGGCACGCAAACACTGCCTTTTTTCTAGCGTTAACCTATATCTTACGAAGGCACGCAAACGATGGAAAAAGGGATTAATCCGACGACCCTTCTGGAACTGACGCAACACAATAAAAAGCTGGGTCTGATTCGGATTCTCAAAAGCATGCGCTATGAACGGGCTGCTGAATTGCCCCTGATCATCGATCACCTGCGCCCTCGCCTTGAGGAACCTCTCTACTATCTGGATGTGGGTACCGGTGATTCCATTTTACCGACCTTTCTTTATGACAACAGCCGATGGTCCATCACGGTTGTGGACAAATGCGATTGGCTGTCAGAGCAGAAAGAGTACATGCTCCGACTGGGCCATACCGTTCCCAATGACCGCTTTCAAATTTTCAAACAAAATATCCTGGATTACACCCCCGAGACCCCTTTGGATTTCATCACCTCCATCTCTGTCATCGAACACATCGAAGATCCCTTTGATCTGGAAGTGATGAAACACACAGCCTCCCTGCTGAAGCCCGGAGGTATCTATCTGCTCACCACTCTGGTCAACGATGGATTCCCGAGGGATTTTTACAAGGATGGGGAGGTGTATGGGGATAACCGCAAGGGGAAGGTGTTTTATCAGCGCCACTACGATCTTGATCTTCTGCAAAAACGTGTCATTGAGCCATCGGGACTCGAAGAAGCCGGAAGAGTCTATTTTGGCGAATACGACTTTCCCTTTGGCGAAAAATTTCTCTATCCACCGATCCGCAGATATCCGGGTAAGCTCCTCTACAACTGGGCCTCCCACTACTTTGCCCAAAAATATCTCAGCTACTCCAATGAGCCCATCAGCCGCTCCACCCTCTCCATGGATACGGCAGCAGGTGTCGTACTGCTGTTAAGAAAACCTACTGGTTGATTCCAAAGTGTGAAAGCATCTGCCAAAAGCCCAGGTCCAAAGCCAAGTCGAGCCAACCTGCAAACGCTTTTGCAACAGGGGATGACGCTGCATCAGGCTGGCCGAATCAACGACGCCGAAAAAATTTATCAGCAGATCATGGCCGCCCAGCCCAATCAGGCCGATGCCCTGCAACTGCTGGGCGTGATCGCCTCCCAGAGGGGAGAGTGGGATCTGGCTGTCGACTATCTGGGCCGTGCCTGCGCCATCACCCCCCACCATCCAGCAGCCCTTTTTAATTATGGTCTCGCCCTCAAGGAAAAGGGCGATATCGACCAGGCGCTGACCCAATTTCGAAAGCTCATCCGACTCAAACCCGACTTTGCCGAAGCCCACCACCAACAGGGCCTGCTCCTACAACAATCGGGTCACCTTGAGCGGGGGGAAGCCGCACTGCGCCAGGCGATCCGGCTTAAACCGAACTTCCCCCAGGCCCACCACGATCTGGGCAACATTCTACAAAATCGACAAGCTCTCCCCGCGGCCATTGCCAGCTACCGGGAAGCGTTACGCTTGAACCCCTCATTTCCCGAAGCCCATTATAATCTGGCCAACGCCTTAAAATCCCAGGGAAAGCTGGCCGAAGCCAAAGGATGCTATCAACAGGCCATCCGGTTAAAACCGGACCTCTTACCCGCCCACAACAATCTGGGCACCCTGCTGATGGAGCAGGGAGAGCTTGCCCAGGCGGTCAACTGCTATCGAAAAGCCCTCCAGCTCAAGCCCGATTTTTCCCAAGCCCACAACAATCTGGGCAACGCCTTGAAAAGCCTGGGAGAGCTGGATGAGGCGGTTTGGCACTATCAACAGGCGATCACCTTCAACCCCACTTTTGCCGAGGCCCACCGCCACCTGACCCACACCCGCAAAACCGATCCCCACAGCACACACCTGGCCCAAATGGAAAAACTCCTGGCAGATTCCAACCTCCCGGATACCGACCGGATCCATCTGCATTTTGCCCTGGGCAAGGCCAAAAGCGATCTACAACGCACCCGGGAAGGGTTTCAACATTTTCTCACCGGCAACCGTTTGCAACGCGCCCGGACTCCCTTCGACCTCAACCAGGAACGCGCTTTTTTTCAGGCCATCCAGGAGAGATTCGACCCCGCTTTTTTTACCGCCCGGGCTGACTGGGGAGTGCCCGACCCCACGCCGATCTTTATCCTCGGCATGCCCCGCTCCGGCACCTCCCTGGTGGAGCAGATTTTGGCCAGCCACCCCGATCTCCATGGTGCCGGGGAGCTGACGATCCTGGAAGAGAGTCTCCTGGCCCATCCGGGGATCCACTCCCTGCATCAGCTTCCCAAAAAGATAGCCACCCTCAAGCAGGCCGATCTGGAAACCATGGGGCAGAACTATCTCAGCCACTTACGGCAGCGCCATCCAGGCAGGATCCCCTTCATCTCCGACAAGATGCCGGGCAATTTTCGTTTCATCGGCCTGATCAAAATCATGCTGCCCCACGCCAAGGTGATCCACATCCAACGCTCCCCGGTGGATACCTGTTTTTCCATTTTTCGCAACTATTTTGCCCAGGGCCACGACTATTCCTGGGATCTCACCGAGCTGGGGGGCTACCACCGCCTCTATCAAGGACTGATGAGCCACTGGAAAACGGTTCTGTCTGACTTCGTGTACGATCTCTGCTATGAAGAGTTGGTTGGAAATCAGGAAGGTGAGACACGGCGACTGCTGGATTATTGTGGCCTCGATTGGCATACCCGGTGTCTGGCATTTCATGAAACACACAGAAGCGTCCTGACCACCAGCAACGTTCAGGTCCGCAAACCCCTCTATGCCAGCTCCGTAGGCACTGGAAAAGCCTTCCAAGAAGAATTAACCCCCCTGCTGGCTGCCCTCGCAGGGAAGAATGGGCCCAACCATTGACGGGACTCGACAGGAGTGGTGTTTCAGGTTGACCCCGGGAGGCCAGCGCATCCATCATAGAGGGGTTGGTGCACCCAGGATGAAACGCCCCACCCACTTTTTTATATATTGGATGGATGATACGTGTGTGGAATTATCGGTACGGTCGGCTACCCCGGCCCCCTGGCCCCAGCCATCACCGCTTTACATCACCGAGGCCCCGACGGCTCCGGTGAAAAGCAGCTGGAGCTCCACGGCAAACCCATCCGCCTGGCCCACACCCGACTCTCCATACTCGATCTCTCCCCGGCAGGCCAACAACCCATGGTCAGCCGGGATGGACGCTGGTGGATCACCTATAACGGTGAGATCTACAATCACCTGGAACTGCGCACCCCCCTGGCCATCCCGTTTCGGGGCCACTCCGATACCGAAACCCTGGTAGAACTTTTGGCCCACCAGGGGATCGAAAAAACCCTCCCCCTTCTCAACGGCATGTTCGCCTTTGCCGCCCTCGACACCCGGGAAGGCAAGCTCCACCTGGTCAGGGATCCCTTTGGGATCAAGCCCCTCTACCATCTCCACCATCAAGACACCTTTGCCTTCGCCTCCGAAGCCAGAGGAGTCAAAGCCCTGGGCGTGGTCCCGGGAGGGGTGGATCAAACCGCCTTGGAGGCTTTTTTCACCCTCCGGTATGTCCCCTCCCCCCAAACCCTCTGGCCAGGCATCAAACGCCTTCCCCCAGGCCACGGCCTCACCTTCGATATCGCCACAGGGGAGAGCCACATCTGGCGCTTTGTCACCCCTACCCGGGAGCGTTTCACGGGGAGTCTGGCGGATGCGGTGACGGCTTACCGCCAGGAGCTGGGGGGGGCGGTCGCCCGGCAACTTCTCTCCGATGTCCCTGTCGGAGTGCTCCTTTCCGGGGGAATCGATTCCGCCCTGGTGGCAGCGCTGGCCAAGGATGCCGGACGGGATCTGCCCTGCTTTTCAGTGGGATTCGGCCAGGGGCACGGAGAGTGTGAACTGGCCGATGCGGCTGAAACCGCCCAGGTGCTGGACCTGCCCTTTTCCCGGGTGGAAGTGAGCCCGGATCAGCTGCAAATGGCCTTTGCCGAAGTGACCGCCGCCATTGAGGAGCCTCTGGGCACCACATCGGTATTGCCCATGTGGTATCTGGTCAAAAAGGCCCGGGAAGATGTCACGGTGGTGCTCACCGGCCAAGGCAATGACGAACCCTGGGGGGGATATCGCCGCTATCAGGTGGAGCTACTGAGGAGCCTGGCTCCCTGGCCTGGGGGGTGGCAGGGGGCTGGATGGCTGACCAGACACCTCTGGCCGGGCATGCCGGATGTACTGGAGCGGGGTTTCAGAACCCTGCCGGTGCCCGATACCGCCAACCGCTTTGTGGAGGCGTGCGCCCTCTTTCCTGAAACATGGCGCCAACAGCTCCTGGGAACCACCTCGGATGGCGGGGCTCGGAAGACGATGAACGGCTGGCTCGATTGGTTGCAGGGGAGCGATTGCGAGCCTGCCGAAAAGATGATGCGTCTGGATGCCCGCATGAACCTTTCGGACGATCTGCTTCTCTACGGCGACAAAATTTCCATGGCGGTCTCCCTGGAAACCCGGGTGCCGATGCTGGATGTGGAGCTGGTTCGCTTTGTGGAATCCCTGCCCCTCTCCTACCGAATGGCCTTGCGTCAGACCAAGATTGTCCACAAAAAAATGGCTGAAGGATATCTGCCATCCACCATCGTCCATCGTCCTAAAAAGGGCTTCCAGGTGCCTTTCGGCGCTTGGTCCCGTGGTCCCTGGAAGGAGTGGGTTACCGCCGAACTTTTAGACTCTTCCGCCCCCCATTTTTCCCATTTACAGCGCCGTGGCGTGGAAAAACTCTGGCAGGCGCATCTCGCTGGCAAGCCTGATCGCAGCCGCCAGGTGTTCGCGCTGTTGATGTTGGCCGTCTGGTGGAAGCAGCAGGAAAACCTATGACCGAGAGCACCATGCCAGAGATGGGTGGTCTCAGCCAACCGGCTGGAGAAAGCCACCAAGAAGGCGGGAGGCCAAGCCCGGTCGCTGAAAAACAGCCACCTCCCCTCCCCCATAAAAAACGGGCTCCAAGACCACCCAAAGGACTCTTTATCTGGATGGCCTTCATCGCCATCTATCCCTTTTTCAAAAAACTCGAATTCATTAAAGAAATTCCGATCATCGGCATGCTGGAAGAGGTGCTGATGCTTTTGCTTTTGCCTCATGTTTTTCGAGGTCTGGCGATATTGTTCAGGGCTGGGTTTTGGGGTTACACGGCCTTTTTCGCCTACGTGGGCTATCTGATCATGGGGGTGATCAGCTGGGTTGGTTCTGGCATTGATCCCGCCGCGATGGTGTTCCAGTTGGCCCTGGAACAAAAATTTCCCGTCATCACCCTGGCCTTTATCGGTGCCGGTCAAACCACTTGGATCTGGAGCCGTTTCAGTCTCATTGTCAAATTTTTACTGCTGCTTTCCCTGCCACTGGTGGTTTTTCAGATCATGGCCCCTCACACCTATGATGAGGTGTTTGCCGCAGGGGGCCACACCGCTTCATTGACCCTGCCCAACGGCTACAAATTGCCCAGGGGCGCGGGTGCTTTCTGGTTTCCCGGTGAGATGGCCGGTTTTTGCGCCATGATGGGCGGCTTTTTTTATATCAGCATGCGGTTTAAAAAACCCCTTCCCGGAATGCCCAGGGAGGCAAACCATTTGGGGGGATCCCGACATCAGAATCTGATGAATCAAGCCAGCAACACCCTCTGGCTGGGGCTTGCCAGCCTGCTGTTGGTGCTGGCCTTTTCCCGTCAGGAGTTTGCCGGCTTTGTTCTCTGTATAGCGTTCATCTGGTTTATCTCCCTACCCAAGCAGGCCCTCGGGGTCAAACCCGCACTGATACTCCTTTTATCCGGCCTGGGAGCCCTGATCTTTTACCTGCTCCTACCCTATTTCATAGCGGTCGCTGAGAGCCTGGAACTCACCAGCATCGAAGATTCCCAAGCTGCCCGGGTGGTTTTCTATTATCAAGGGGTCATGATAGCCCTCGACAAGTTTCCCCTGGGGGGAGGGCTGGGGGGATTTGCCGGCCATGCGGCAGCCACCTATGGCTCTCCACTCTACGATGCCCTGGAATTCCATCGTTTCTGGTGGTATCGGGCAGGAGAATATCTCACCGATACCTTCTGGCCGCACATTTTGGGTGAGGCTGGATTTATAGGGCTATTCTGTTATTTATTGTCCATCGGCGCTTTGGCCATACTCTTCTTTCGCCTGGCCAGAAAGACCCGGGATCCCCTTTCCCGGGTCTACCTCCACACATCTCTCTTCACCGTCCTCTACATGATGAGCGTTTCAGTCACCTCTCCGGTCTGGAACGGCTCCTTCGAATTGATGCTGGCCTGCTCCTGTTTTGGCATATTGGGCCCAGCCCTCTTAGAACAGAAACGCCTTCATTCCCAAAAACTGTTCCGGGCGGGTATCAAGCCCAAATATTCTGCCCGCACTTAAAAACCACAACACGCCCCTCCTGTTGAGACACCATTTTTGCAGGATCCCCCCAGCCATCTCTTACCGCCAAGGGTCACCTGGCTTGTTTTCCACAGCCAACAGACTCTCCCCTGGCCGTCGAAAAAACCATTTGATGGTGATCCATTCAATGGATCACCAAGCTTGATATCACACCAGAAGAGCGCGCCTGTTTTTTACCCTGAGAGAGAGAAAAACATCTGACTGGAACAGCGTTTGGCCTGCAAAAAAAATCAATCCACAACGCCGCCCCGTTGAATGTGTCCGATAGCATAGCCTGATTTACCACTCCATTGGCTGGCAATCGCCTTCTTTTTGTTGCATTGCAAAGGGGTTGAGAGCTATTCTCAGACAGGTAGAGAGTCCATCATACCGAATACGATCGAATGGTCCGAAATCAACCTCGCAAAATCGACCAGACCCCTTCTTCATTGGGTGCGTCGGGGCTTGCTTGGATTATGATGACGGTTGGATCACGGATGGGTTACGATGGCAACAAGCCGGGATGCCGGCAGAAAAGCATGAATCCGGCCAGATAGTTTCCCTGGAAACAGCCTTTCATCCAGAGGATAAACGGCTACGTTGGGACGGTGGATCCGTTATTCGGAAAATCCCCCCAAGGGACCGACCGTCAGGCCATCATGGGGCTCGACATTCTGGAATATGCGTGGAGTCGAAAGCGTGACGGAACCAACAACCAACCCTCCCCTGCCCCAACCGGTGGAAGTGATGGGAGCGGTCATGCACCCCTGGACCATGGCCACCACGGTCAAAGAGATCGAACGTCGCCTGGAGGAAGGTCGCTTTACCCAGCATGTGGTGGTCAATGTCGCCAAAGCGGTCAGCATGCAGGATGATAAAAAACTCAAGGAGGCGGTTTCAGTCTGTGATATCATCAACTTTGACGGCATGGGCATGGTCTGGGCTGGACGCCTGCTGGGTCGGGAAGTGCCGGAACGGGTAGCGGGAATCGATCTCTATTATGCCCTGCTCAAAATGGCCGAAGAGCGCCAATGGCCCGTCTATCTTCTGGGGGCTCGGGAGCCGGTCATCGTAGAGGTGGAAAAACGCATCCGCGCTCTCCATCCCAAGCTGCCCATCGCTGGCTGTCATCACGGTTATTTTTGGGAGGATGAACCCGCCATGGTAGAGGCGATTCGGACTTCCAGGGCCAAGCTGCTTTTTGTGGCCATCTCCTCTCCCCGCAAGGAGACCTTCATCAATCGCTGGCGTGAGGAGTTGGGGGTCGATTTTGTCATGGGGGTGGGGGGCACCTTCGATGTCATGGCTGGAGTAGCCCGCCGTGCCCCGGTCTGGATGCAAAATGCCGGTCTGGAATGGTTTTTCCGGTTGCTGCAGGAACCCCAACGCATGTGGCGGCGCTATCTGACCACCAACGCCCGCTTTTTGGCTTGGCTGATGAAAGAACTGCTCCTCAACCGTCGGGGTAAAGGTACTGTGTAGGCGGTGTGAACCAAACGAAGACGGTTTGAAACCAATAAAAGTCTGACCGATGCCATTGATCCTCCTGATCAACCGGCTTCGGTTCACGGACACGAAATCATTCGGAGATCCTCCCAAAAAGGCGGATCTCTGTTTAATCCACGTTAGTGCAAACAATTCGGGCTGAAAAAATTGGGCGAAAAATCGGGACCAGGCATACTGAAGACCCACTCCACGCTGCTCAGTGGCATCATGCGCCTATTGGACCTCTGTGTTCTGTTCGGCGCATTGATCCTCTCTTGGCTGCTGATCTTTGGTGAACCACCCTCCACGTGGTTCATGATCAGCCGGGGAGTGGTCATTCTACCCTTATGGGGCATCGTCTTTTCCGCCTTCCAGCTCTATCGACCCTGGCGGGGCACCTCCCTGTGGGTAGAAGTCCGGGTCACGACCTGGGCGCTCTTTTCCATGCTCACAGCCATCGTGCTGATGGAGATGGCCTTAAGCGACATTCCCCGCCATCTGCTGGGGGCATGGATCTCCACTTCCTGGCTGGGACTGGTCAGCTATCGGGTAGGGCTGCGCCTGTTTTTGCGCTGGGTTCGTCGCAAGGGCTACAATCAACGCAAGATCGTCATTGCCGGTGCGGGACGTCTGGGTGAAAAGGTGGTCCGACAGCTAAACACCGCCAGCTGGACCGGTATGGACACCATCGCCTTTTTCGATGATCGCCACCGCACTGATCCCGAACTGGGAGAGTCCCTCATGGGTATTCCGGTCCTGGGAGACCTGGACGCTATGGCGGAATATGTCGAAGAGGAGAATGTCGATCAAGTGTGGATCGCTCTCCCCCTGCGGGCCGAACACCGCATGAAAGAGGTGATTCACAGCCTGCGTTTTTCCACCGTGGATCTACGTTTTGTGCCGGATATTTTCGGCTTTGACCTTTTAAACCACTCCATCTCCGAAGTGGTCGGCATCCCGGTGGTCAATCTTTCCGCCACCCCCATGGATGGTCTCAACCGTATCGTCAAGGCAATTGAAGACCGCATTGTGGCGGCCATGATCCTGGTGATCATCAGCCCCCTGCTCCTGGCCATCGCCACGACCATCAAGATCACCTCTCCGGGACCGGTGCTGTTCCGCCAAAAACGCCACGGCTGGGACGGTCGCATCATTGAAGTGTGGAAATTCCGCTCCATGCATCTCCACAAAGAAGAGCCCGGACAGGTGACCCAGGCCTCTGCCACCGACGACCGCATCACCCCCTTTGGTCGTTTTCTCAGACGCACCAGTCTTGATGAATTACCTCAATTTATCAACGTCCTCCAAGGACGCATGTCGGTGGTAGGCCCCCGCCCCCATGCCGTGGTCCACAACGACTATTATAAAGAACAGGTAGACCGCTACATGCTCCGCCACAAGGTCAAGCCGGGCATTACCGGCTGGGCTCAGGTCAACGGCTGGCGGGGTGAAACCGAAACCCTCGAAAAAATGCGCCGCCGCATCGAACATGACCTTTACTATATCGAAAACTGGTCTCTTTGGTTCGACATCAAAATTATTCTGCTCTCCGTACTGCGAGGCTTCGTCAATAAAAATGCCTATTGATTTTCCTCTCCTGGAGGGGTGTTGGCGCCATGGATAATCACTCCGCGCCCCCTCCCTCCCAACCCAGCACAACGCCACCTGACAACCCAACCCCATCCGGTCAAGGGTTCCATCCCGGGCAGATCCACCATGGAACGATTCCACCATCGCCCCCACCAAACCAATTGATGGGCTATCCTCCCTCCCCTGAAATGGAAATGGAGGAGTCCATCGATCTGCTCGTCTACTGGCGGCTGTTGATGGATGCCAAGTGGTTGATCATGCTGCTGGTTTTGCTATCGGCCACCCTTTTTGCCGCCATTGCCTATCGCATCACACCGGTCTATCGGGCCGAAACCATGCTGCTGCCCCAAACCCCCGACACCAACCAAGCGGGTATGCGGGCTCTGGCCCAGTTTGGCGGTTTGGCCAATGCGGCGGGATTTTCCCTGGATGAGCCGGACGCCAAGGCCCAGGCCATTCTGGTCTCACGCACCGTTGGTTTGCAGCTGATTCATGATGAGGAGATGTTTCAGGTCTTGATGCGGGAAGAACTCAACGAGGCGGAAGAAAAAGGGAAGCCGCCACCGACGATTCAGGACGCCTATAAAAAATTCAAGGAAGAGGTCCGCACCATCCAGAATGTCAAAAAAACCGGCTTGGTCAGATTGAGCATGGAGTGGGAAAACCCGGTATTGGCCGCAGCCTGGGCCAATCGCTATGTCATTTTGGCAAATAATTATCTCAGGGAAGATGCCATCCTGGAGGGCCGAAAAAATATCGATTATCTGACCAATCAGTTGGAACAGATCACCAACATTTCCGTTCGGGAAGCGATCTATCGGATGATCGAAATGGAAACCCAAAAGGTGATGCTGGCTGAAGGGCGGTTGGAATATGGCTTCAAGGTGATTGATCCGGCCATCGTTATTGATCTGGATAAATACAGCAAACCCAACCGTCCCCTGATGTTGATCCTGGGTGCGGTATTGGGCATGATGCTGGGAATCACCCTCGCCCTGGTTCGGGGCATAAGCGCCACACGAAAACAGAATCAGAGCTAAAGACGACTCCCCACGATCAGACAAATATCCCAAACCATTCAGGGGTGACCTGATGGTTTGAGAGTGACTATCAGATTCTAAAGCGCTGACCTCCTGCTCAACGCCCCCCCGAAACCGGTTTACCCGCCTCCAGCATCCACAACTCCAAAGGTTCATGCTCTGGAGAAAAATATTGAATGGAGCGCCGCACCTTTCCGGTTTCGGTGTCGGCCCAAAACTGATTGACAAAGCGCCATCCCAAAAGCTCCGCGTCACACGCCTCTTTGACGTGCACCACCGGATAAGAACGTTCCAGCAGTTCAATTCGGGACTCTCCCATCCCCTCCATCAGACAGCGCACCATCACCCCATAATGATCCCTGAGTGGCTCTTCGGGTGTTTCTCGATTGAGCCAGGAGCCGATGGAGGAAGCTGGCTCAGACATCTGATTATTTCCTTTAAAAACAGTCAGATCTATAGTTCTCTGGGAAACATTACCCCACGCCTCCAACCGGTGTAACCCAACCAGAACCGGATCTTCACGCAGTAGGTCGGAAAAGGTGAGATCCTGTTCAAATCCCACCGTTCGCACCAACCGGCCTTGGCGGGTTGCCAAAATCCGACGGTTGTCCTCAGAGACCCAATATTGTTTGCTTTGTTCAATTTTCCGGGGGGAGAGAAAAAACCACTCCCCTTCTCCAGCCCTTGCCAAGACTGACGCATTTGGTAGATTGTCCAGATAGTGTCGGGAGATCGGATAGCGATTGTCATCATGGCCGACCTGGTGTTCAACGTAGACATTTTCCTCTGCAACGGCGGTAGAAAACTCCCCGCCCGATGCTGAACGGCCCGGCGCTGGCAACAAGGGGGAAGAACACCCCACAAGACCCATCCCGACTGCCATGAGCAGCGCCAGGGTACATGCACTTTTTCTCAAACCTATTCCCGGATGATGGCCGAACATGTCTGTTGAACTCCTTCTTTCCCGGTTGTCCAAATTTCGATCTGTCACCTGGTTCATTCTGCCGATCCTGCTGATGCTCCTGGCCCATCCTGCCTACGCCTTCATGAAGGAGGTGGAGAACAACCCGGCATTGACTGAAGACCGGCTGCTGGAGCTTCTTTCCGGTCGCAACACCCCGGAAAGCCAGTTCCTCTCCCCTCTCGACAAGCTACGAGAGGCCAAGAAGTCACAAAAGATGCCAGGGAAGTCCCTAAAAAGACAGGGTGAAGAAGAAATTCAGTCAGATCTTTCGGTTCTGGAGGCCGATTATTCCCTGCGTACCGGCACCCCCCTCACCCAGTTCGGCTATGACGTTTTCAACAAGGAACAGACCGGCGGCCCCTTGACCGGCGCCATCGGCGAAGACTATCGCATCGGCATAGGCGAACAGATGGTGCTGATCTTTCGGGGCAAGGAATCCACAGACCATCAGGTCAAAGTGGATCGGGAAGGCCGCATGATCCTACCCGGCATGCCCCCCATCCAAGCTGCGGGACGCACTTTCGGTGAAGTACGCCAGGAGGTCAAGGAACGCACGCACAAGGCCATGGCCGGAACCGATGTCTTCCTCTCTATCGGTGCGGTGCGCTCCTTTTCAGTAATGGTGGTCGGAGAGGTAGCCGAACCCGGTGGCCACCGGCTCACCGGCCTCTCCACGGTGATGGATGCCCTCTCCCTGGCCGGTGGCATCAAAAAAACCGGCAGCCTGCGCACCATTCGTCTTCAGCGGCAAAACCATACCCGCAAGATCGACCTTTACGACCTTCTGATCGACGGTCGTCTGCCCCAGGATTTGACCCTCCAGGAGGGGGACGTCATCATGGTGCCCCCCATCGGCCCCACGGTGGCAGCCGCCTGGAACGTCATCCGCCCGGGCATCTTTGAACTCTCCTCCAATCAGCGACGCATTTCCCTCTCTGAACTCCTCGGCTGGGCCGGGGGGTCGATTCGTCCCAGCGGCAACCACCACTATTTGCTCTCCCTGGATTCTGGCGGCAACGAAAAGCTGATCGACAAATCCCGCCTGACCAGAAGCCACGCCCAGCCCGGGGATGTTTTGCTCACCCGCTGGAAAGAAGGCAAACGGCTGGGCTTTGTCTCGGTTCAAGGTAACGTCAAGGGCAGCCCCGTTGTCCGAGCCCTGGCCCAAACTCCCACAGTGGCAGACCTGGTCAGATCCATCACCTTTGAAAAAAATCCCTACCTGCTGTTTGCTGTTTTGGAAACGACCGACGAAAACACCCTCAAACGCCAATTCCAACCCCTGAACCTGCATGGGGTTTTGAGCGGTCAGATCGATCACCCCCTGAAAGACGAAGATGTCCTGATCGTTCTCGGTACCGAGGATGTCCAGTTTTTAACCACCGATCCAGTCAAAAATGCCCGTGGTTCCCCTTCCTGCCAAGTGCTCTCCATGAAGGCGGACGAAGAGTTGGTGGAAATCACCAGCGAAGCCAATCTCTCTTTTTCACAAGAAGAGGAGGTTCGGTTCGAGCCACGGGATCTGGATGAAGATGAACAAGAAGAGTCTGACAGGATCCGCGATTTTCGCTCTTACGATAAAGAGCCCAGCGCTGCTGCAGCCTTCTCAGCCAGTCAACTGGAAACCCTGGTCAGCGCCAAGGGCATCGACCTGATGCGCTGTCCGGACCTGCTGCGTGCCAATGTCGGACTACTGAAATTTCTTTTGGAATTCAGTCTGACCCTCCATGGTGAAATTCGTGAACCCGGGGTCTATCCCATCACCCCTGGAACCCCTCTGGATCTGGTCATCACCAACGCTGGCGGCCTGACCCGGGAAGCGGACACCACCCTGGTGGAACTCTCCCGGGAAGTGGCCTCCCAGGGGGGTAGCAGCTCCACAGTGGTGCGTAACAGGCTGAACCTGTCGGATGATTTTGTCAGCCAGGAAACCGCCCTGCTCCCCAAGGATACCCTCCTGTTCAACGCGACCTATAGCGACCGGGAAAGAGGCATTGTCAATCTCTCAGGCGCTTTCATCCGGCCTGGTGGCTATGAAATCCGTCGGGGGGAACGACTGCTGGAGCTGATCCTGCGAGCCGGAGGGCTGACGGACCAAGCCTATCCCTTGGGGGCAGTCTTCTCCCGAAAGTCGGTCAAAAAGAGCGAAGAGGAAGCCTTTAACAAATCCGCTCTGGAGGTGGAACGGGCCATGGCCTCCATGGCAACCGATACAGATGAAAACACCGACTCAAGCAATCTTTCCATCCTCAAAGCCTTGGCAGACTCCCTGCGCAATACCGAACCGGTGGGACGGGTGGTTGTTGAGAGCGACCCCACCATCCTCCAGGTACGCCCCGAGTTTGACATCATCATGGAACCCGGCGACAAGCTCTATATGCCCAAACGGTCCAACTTTGTCACCGTCACCGGTGAAGTGTTGAACCCCGGCAATCTGAGCTTTTTATCTGGAGCCAATGCAGAGGACTATATCACCCGATCCGGCGGCTTGAGGAAGACGGCCATGAAAGAGGCCATTTTCATGATCAGCCCCAACGGAGCGGCCCAACCCCTGAACCCGGACACCTCCTGGAATGCCAGGCAGCCCATCGTGACCGTGGCCCCTGGCAGCGTTATCGTGGTGCCTCTGGATCCCAAGCCTTTCGACTGGATGACCACCTCTATCAATATCACCGAACTTTTGAGTCAATTGGCGGTGACCGCAGCCTCGCTGGCGGTGATCGGCAATTAGCATCGACCAGCTGAATGCACACACAACACACTTCACCTGGACACAGCCTTCTCTGAAAAAAATCTTCGGATTCGTTCGATCATTCAAGACAAAGATCTGATCGACAAGCAGGGTTCCAATTTATTCCAATTCCAGATCATTAGTGTAATAATATGCGCATCATCCCTCAAGAAGAAGGAGATGCACAGATGGCAAGAAAGCCGAGTGGGCTGGAGGTGGTGGGGCGCGCCAAGGAATATCTGACCAAAGCCAAGACTGTGGCCGAGTTGCGACAAGCTCAAGCAGTCGTTCTTCCCATCGAATTTGGCATGTCCATGGCCCAGACGGCGCAAATTCTTGGTGTGTCGGTGGGTTGGGTATGCCGGTTACGGACACGGTTCATTCGAGAAGGCGGCAGGTCTTCACCAGTCGGAGCAGGGCGAGGCGGCAGGCGGCGTGAAAACATGAGCCGCGAAGAAGAAGCTGAATTTCTGGAGCCTTTTTTTGACAAGGCCAAAGCAGGCGGCGTCCTTGTTGTGGAGGAAATCAAGCGCGCCCTGGATGAATGTCTTGGGCGCAAGGTTGCCTTGTCCTCGGTCTACAACCTGTTGCACCGCCATGGGTGGCGAAAGCTGACTCCGGACAAACGCCACCCGCAATCCGACCCAGAGGCTCAGGCCGATTGGAAAAAAAACTGCCCGAAATCATTGCCAAAATCGATCGGGAGTGGCCGAAGGAAGGGCCGATCAGGCTGATGTTCCAAGATGAGGCTCGTTTTGGGCGCATCTCCGATACACGAGCCTGCTGGTGCTCGAAGCCATTCCGACCCGTCTGCCAAGCCATGGTGTCCCACCAATACACCTACGCTTATGGTGCGGCATCGGTGGCGGACGGTCAGTTTGACAGCCTCATTTTGCCGCACGTCAACGGAGCGTGCATGCAGATATTCTTGGATGAGATCGGGACGCGATACCCGGATGACCGCATCGTCATGGTGATGGATGGGGCAGGATGGCATAAAAGCCAATCGCTCATCCCACCGGACAACATGCGTCTACTGTTTCTCCCGCCCTATGCGCCAGAACTCAACCCTATGGAGCATATCTGGGATGAATTGCGTGAGAAGTGGTTCCACAACAACGTCTTTGCAAGTCTCAATTCTCTTGAACGGCATCTGGAAGCCGCTCTCCAAGCCCTGGAAAAAGACCACGCGCGCGTGCACTCTATCGTGGCATGGCCATGGATAAATAATGCTCTATTGATTTAGAATTGGAATAAGATGGTACCCGCGGTGGGACTCGAACCCACACTTCCGAAGGAAAACGGATTTTAAGTCCGTAGCGTCTACCGATTCCGCCACGCGGGCAAAGCATTCAACATCTTGTTTATAAAGAATTTCCATCATGGGTCAAGCGACCAGATTAGGCATTGTATAATATTTTCCAATTATACAGTATAATATTTCTCTCTCCCACCCCCATCTTCAGCCCCCCACCCGCTCCCGTAGCGGAACAACCGTCTCAACCTCCCTGGCTTTGACATAATGTTCGGTCATCTGGGCTGAGGTGTGTCCGGCCAATCTCTGGGCATCCATCCCCAACCGTGTGGCATCGATCAACGCCTTGGCGCGAATGTCGTGGATTCGGAAAGGCTGTACAGGGATTGAAGAATCGTCAGGCCAGCCATTAGGCGAATCGGAATGCCGGGACGGCTAACATCCGCATACAGAGGCCCGAACCGATCCTCCAAAGCGGGCCAGGCGATTCGATCCGCCAACAGGACCAGTTCATGATCAGGATTGCAAAGATCCTCCAAACGGGTGTCAAACAACCTGTTCTGAGGGTCGATTCGGCTTCTTGCTGGCTTCATGATTTGCAAGATAATGGCTGGAGAAATAACGATTTCTTGCAAATCATAATACCACAAAACACTCATCAACGCATTGGTTTTAAATGGAATTGTCTGTTTTGCGCGATCAACTACCGCAGCCCTCACCCGTACCGCTCAGGACGCCCAGGAGGAGGTGCGCCGTCAGCTTCCTGAAAAATTCACGATTCGTACCAAATGGGTCGCCAAAGGTACCGTATCCGGCCTGCAAACAAGAACAACCTGGAAGCTGCTGTCACCGTCCTGAATGACTTCATGGCTCTGCAGGAAACCGGGGGGGGAGTGGGCATGAAATGCTCTTAGCCTGGGGATGTGCTTGCCGTTCGGGCCTCCCCCGCTGATGAGAACTTGGACTAGAAAGCGATGAACCTGTAAAAAAAATGGGGTTTCGATAGGAACCGCCTAAAGAAAACGAATAGCGCAGTTCAATCGCAATAGGTCGCGCAGAGGATGGTATAAATGATTGATTCCTGTTCCCCCATGTTTTCTTCAGCAAGGTCTTTCTGCTCCTGAAAATCTTCGTTCAGGTCGTAAAGTGCATTCGTCCCATCCTCCAGATACCGGATCAGATGTTTGTCCTCCCGGTAAATGGAAACAATTTCCCCTTTATCCTTATGATCAACGAAGGAAATCACCGGGTGTTCATCCAAGTTGATTTCCTTATCCGTCTGTAGGTAAGGCAATATGGAGCGAGCATCGATTGAAGGAATCTCCAGTTTGAGCCAATCGAGGATGGTTGGCAGCAGATCAAAGGTGCGCACCGGGGATTTGACTACCTTTCCCCGCCTTTGGTAGGGAAATTTGATCACCAAAGGGACAGCAAGCTCCGCATCCAACAAATCGGTGCCGTGTCTGAAGTTGGCGTTGTGGTCAAGCATGATCTCTCCATGATCAGAGGTCACGATAATCAGGGATGAATCGTAGATGCCAGCCTCTTTGAGCTTTTCAAAAAGCTTGCCGAGCTGAATGTCAGTATAGCGAATGCTCGCATCATAGGCGGCAACATACATCCGCCCATCCCGATAGATTCCGCTATCGCCTCCCGGCTCACCAAATCGATCCAGCAAACGGTCAGAAAAGTGTTCCTCTTTCAAATGACCAGACGGGTCAGGCAAAGAATCGACAATGACCTTCTCCGCATTTTTGAATGTCTGGTCGTTCAGATAACGCTCAAAATAATTGGTCTGATCAATAGCTGCGGTATAAGGCCAGTGGGGGTTGAATAACCCTAAAAACATAAAAAACGGCTGTTCCTGGCTCTCCAAATTATTATCAAGCCAAGAGGCCGCTACCTTGACGGCATCTTCATCCAGGCGGGAGGGAGCGGTACGGGTAGAGGTCTCGTCAAAATCCTTGACGATATATCCAATCATTCTATTGCGTTGAATAGAGAGGGTGTAGTAGCCCCCCTGATCCTTGAAAGTTTCGATCAGGGAGCCGGAGGTGTAGGGCAACACATTATCGTCGTCAGGCTTGAAGAGGTTGCCGTGGTTGAAAGGGTAGAGCCCCCATAAGAGGGAAGAGACTGCAGGCATAGTCCAGGAGGATTGACTCTTGGCTTCGGTGAACAGATAGCCTTGTTCGGAAAGTTTTGAAAGATTCGGCGTGGTGTCGCGATCATATCCGGCCAAAGAGGTATGATCATGGCGCAGGGTATCGATATGGATCAAAAAAATGTGGGGAAATTCTTCCAGGGAAGGGGAAACAAGTTCACTAGGAATCTGCTGTGAACTCTCCCCTTGGTGATGCCCTCCCCCCGCAGCAGCCGGCCTCGTCACGGACGAAAAAAGCATGGCGCAAAAAAGAAACATAAAAACAAAACGGTTCATTGAAAGCATGATGCTCACCAAACGAGAAAACCACCTTGCCAATTATTGGCCACCAGACAAAAAGGCGGCGTGGGAAAATCCGTTCAAACAAATCAGAGAGGCCTAAACAAACCTATTCCGCAACAACCAGACCAATAGCACATTTTATCGGTGCGTGTCATAAAAAAATGGACTCCTTTGTCTTGTGAATTAAATTTAACACCCAATCCATTCCGTCAACCAGCATCCACCACAACTCACTACCTTTATTGAGTTTTTTAAGATAGCGGAACTGCTAGAGCTATAGGTATTCCTGACACACTTATTTCGATAGCCATGGAGCCACCATAATATATCGCTGGGGAGGGGAAGGGCGCAAAATACTCACCTTCCGGGATCTGGAGGAACAAAACACCATACCCACCCTGTGGGAAGCGGAAGATTGGCTGCCGGGGGAAGAGAATCCATAATTCAGTAGGCTTCAAACTCCCACAGGTGTTGTCCTGGACAACAACCTGAAGGAAGTATCCAACCATGAAACAGCTGCCCATGGCCACCACCCCGGAGCAGACCACCAAAGCCATTCATCACACCGTGGAAAGCCAGGAACGAATTATCCTGAACCAAGGGTGGAGAGGAAGTGGCTGCCATCATCCCCATGGCGAAATTTCGGCTGCTGGAACGGTTGCTGGAGCTGCTCGAAGAGCAACACGACATCGAAGCTGCTGAAAAAATTCTTTCCGACCCCGATCAACAGTGGCCCCCCCTGGAAGAGGTGATTCAAGAATTCGGTCTGGAAAACGAAATACCGGGTTGAACTCTCCCGATCCGCACGAAAAGAGCTGGCAGCCCTCTCCCAACAAACACGCTCCCGCCTGCTGAAAGCCATCCAAGCCCTCTCCGACAATCCCCGCCCCCATAACGCCAAAGCTCTACAGGGGGCCTATCGGCTTTTCCATCGCCTGGGGGTGGGGGAGTTTCGAATCATCTATCACATTCATGATCAAGCCGTACGAATCCAGACGATCCGAATCGCCAGCCGCGGCCAAGTCTATCGCAATCTGCCCCGCCCCACCTGATCAATTCCCCACAAAACAACCAGAAACCCGCTGCATCTCCCCTCCCCACACCCCACACCATTGACCCGGAACACCAGAACCCCTATACCGAAACCTTGAATGCATTCTCCCCTATTCCATTGATCCGAGGCGTTCCATGGCCGACTCCAGCCGTCCCCAATTCAAAAGCCAAGCCACCCAAGCCCTCCACAGCGGCATCCATCGCACCGGAGAGCGGGAAAACAGCCCGGCGATCTTCGTCACCTCCAGCTTTGCCTACGAATCCGCCGCCCAAGCCCAGGCGGTGTTTGCCGGGAGCGAAGAGGGGAACGTCTACAGCCGCTTCAGCAACCCGACAGTGGAAGCCTTCGAGGAGAGGACTGCTACCTTGGAAGGGGGCGAAAAAGGACTCGCCACCGCTTCCGGCATGGCCGCCATCACCGCCACCTTTCTATCCCTCCTCTCCAGCGGCGACCATGTGGTGATCAGCCAGGCGGTGTTCGGCTCCACCTCCAATATCGCCTCCAGCGTGCTCTCCCGCATGGGCATTGGAGTAACCCGAGTCCCCCTCTCCGACACCCAGGCCTGGGCCGAAGCGATCACCCCCCAAACCAAGCTCCTCTTTTTGGAAACCCCGGCCAATCCTACGCTGGAGATGGGGGATCTGGCGGCTATTGGGGAGCTGGCGAAAAAAAATGATCTGCTGGTCGCGGTGGATAACGTCTTTTGCACCCCCATCCTGCAACAACCCCTGCGCTTTGGGGCCCACCTGGTGATCCACTCCGGCACCAAATATATGGATGGTCAGGGGCGGGTTCTGGGGGGAGTCATCGTTGGTGGGGAAGAGCTGCTGATGGATAAAATCTATCCCTTCCTGCGCAACACCGGTCCGGCGCTCTCCCCCTTCAACGCCTGGGTGCTGCTCAAAGGGCTCGAAACCCTGCCCCTGCGCATGAAACGCCACTGTAAAACGGCTCTCTCCGTGGCGCAAAAGCTGGCCCAGCGGGACGATCTCCGAGGCAAGGTCTACTATCCCGGACTCCCCAGCCATCCCCAACACCAACTCGCCAGCCGCCAGATGTCCGGCTATGGGGGCATCCTCTGCCTGGAGCTGGGCAGCCGGGAGCAGGCCCACGCCTTTATCGACCGGCTTCAACTCGCCACCATCACCGCCAATCTGGGAGACACTCGCACCCTGGTGACCCACCCCGCCACCACCACCCACGGACGCCTCTCCCCCCACGAACGCCTGTCAGCCGGGGTGACCGACGGCCTGGTGCGCCTCTCCATGGGGCTGGAAGATGCCGGGGATATCATCGACGATCTGACCCAGGCTCTGGGGAACAACCCCGATGCCGGGGCGTAACCCCCCCCTCCCCGACCCGGCCAATCACCCCCTGCCGGAATAAATGTCAAGAAAACAACTCTTGCCGAATCGGGCGGCAGGAGGCAAAATAGCATCTAATCCAACGCCTAACCTTCAAGCACCCCCCAACGGAGTCCACTATGGGCCGATCCCATGACCGGGTATCCTCCTTCGCACCCCCCCCCGGCAACAACCCCATCAGCATGATCGAAGAGTATGCCATCGATCAGGAATGGAACTCGGAACGGACCAACGAAAACGAACTCTGGGCGGAAATTCCCTCCCAGTGGGGCAACCAACGACTCTGGGCGGCCTTTCACGAAGATATGGGCTTTTTGCAGGTCAACTGCTACCTCAACATTAAAATCCCCCCCCGCTTCGTCAAGGAAGTCGCCCACACCATCACCCTCATCAACGAACGGATCTGGCTGGGTCATTTCGAAATTTGGGGAGAAGAACAATCGCCGGTGTTTCGCGTGGTGGTGCCCCTGCGAGGCAGTGAACTCACCGTCGAGCAGATGGAAGATATCATCGCAGCGGTCTATCAGGAGATGGAACGGTTTTTCCCCACCTTTCAGTGGGTGATCTGGGGCGGCAAAAAACCCGACGACGCCGTAGCCGCCACCATCGTCGAAACCGAAGGGGAAGCCTGACCTCCCCCAGCACCACACCGGGCAGCCCAGGCCCTCCCATCCCCCCAACCCGGAGATCCCATGAGTGGGAGCCATTCAGTCGCTGACCGACCCACCATCCTGGTAACCGGCGGTGCCGGGTTTATCGGTAGCCACACCTGCAAAGCCCTCTTTCAGGCAGGCTATCATCCGGTGGTCTTCGATAACCTCTCCACCGGACACCACTGGGCGGTCAAATGGGGCCCCCTGGAACACGGCGATCTGGCTGATCGCCCCCGGATCAAACAAGCCCTCAAACGCCACAAACCCCTGGCCATCCTGCACTTTGCCGGTTTTATCGATGCTGGGGAATCCACCGTCGATCCCGGTAAATATTATCACAACAACACCTTGGCCAGCCTCACCCTCCTGGAGGCGATGCGGGATCTTCAGATCCAAAACCTCCTTTTTTCCTCCACCGCCGCCGTCTATGGGGAACCCCGAACCACCCCCATCACCGAAAACCACCCCCGAATCCCCATCAACCCCTACGGCAACTCCAAGCTCGCGGTGGAAAAAATGATGGTCGATTTTGGCCAAGCCTACGACCTCAACCACCTCTCCCTACGCTATTTTAACGCCGCCGGCGCCGATCCCGATGGAGATCTGGGAGAAATCCACACCCCCGAAAGCCACATCATCCCCCTGATCTGCCAGGCGGCCAGCGGTCAACGCCCCCACATCGAACTCTTCGGGCAGGACTATCCCACCCCGGACGGCACCTGCATTCGGGATTATATCCACGTCACCGACCTGGCCCAAGCCCACGTACTCGCCCTCAAAGCCCTGACCAACGACGCCACCCTCCCCCCCCAGCTCAATCTGGGTAACGGGCGAGGCTATTCGGTTTTGGAAGTGATTGCAGCGGTGGAAAAAGTGACGGGACGAAAAGTCCCCATTCAAAAGGCTCCCCGAAGAACCGGAGATCCGGCACAGCTGGTGGCCGATGCCCAAAAAGCCCGGAAGGCCCTCGGCTGGCATCCCCAACTGACCTCCCTGGAAAGGATGGTCCAACACGCCTGGGAGTTTTGGTGTCAAAAAGAGCTTGGTGGAGAATAAATCAAAGCCTCTCAAGCCTCTCGCCGAACCGCCCCACAAAGGGACCGATCACAGGCCTGAAAAAAAACGCCAACCCCACCCAAATCCCCCTTGACATCGGCTAACCCAAACCGCTCAAAAGCTTTTTTCAGGTATCCACAAATCCTGTGGAAAAAGCTGTGGATAACTTGACTTTAAGGGGAATCTTTCCCTTGATATTCCAACCCTTCCGACAAGATGCCCGCTTTTTAGGCCCCATTTTTTTATCTGATTTTTCAATCTATTACAAAATTTCCATCAGACGATGGCGATTTTCATTTATAAGCGTATCATCAAAATGACTGGTTGGGGGGAACCTGTGAATCATTTACAGATTAACCGGGGGTTTATCGGCCAAAAGCCATTCCTCAAACCACACTTCCCCCTCCTCCCCCGCTCTATTGCGTCCAGCCAAAACGCTCCCGCATCACCCCGGAAATATGCCCTGACATCCAGGCCTTTTGCTCCGCATCAAACACCTCCCGCCACTCACTGGTGCGCCCTTTACGGAAACGGGTTTTTTTGGATTTTTCCGGCACCTTGATCATTTTCACATCGGGTTTGAAAAAGTGCACCGCCTCCATCAAAAAGCGCGCTTCCCCTACCTCCCGCATTTTTTCAAAGGTGGTGATCATCACCTTCACCGGCCCCTGCTCCTGGCGGGCTTCATAGTCGAGCCAGGATTGGATCCATTGAATCTGCCGGGGATAATAGTTTTCCATCAGCCACTGCTGCCGCTCGGCTGTACTCATGGCAGGATAGCGGCTTTCGATGGCGCGGTTGCGATAAAACCCCAACCCCCCTTCGCAATGGTGAAAAAAGGAGAGCAGAGACTGCCTGGGATCCCGCACCTGGATTAAAACCCGATCCACGCCGGTACGATCCAAAACCGCCAGATTGTGTGGGGAGGCCTGGGCATGACTCCCCACCATCCCCCGCATGCCGGAGAGAGCTGCAATACCTGAAGGAATCAGGTGAATGGAGGGAAACAGGCCATCGCCACAATCGAACATGGAGCCGATACGCCCGATTCCCAAGGTCTGACAGAGCCCCTCCGTAAGAAAAGTGCCCGCCGATTTGGGTAGCCAGCAAAAAAAAGTCAGTCCACGGCCATCCACCTCCCTCTTTTCCACATCGACGCCATTGCCCAGATGAAACTCCTTGAGAAGCTCTTCACAAATAGCCAGCCGCCCTTGATGGCCATGAATGGCGGCCAGGGCTACCAGCATGGTCTTGTCATCCGGGTGTAACGCCATTCCCCGGCGGACAACCTGCTCAGCCACCGGAAAACAGACCTCCATCAACTCGACGCTCGCCTTGTGAAAATCAAAACGATTCGGCTCCAATTCGATGGCCTTGACCACCGCTTTTTCTGCCCCTTCCACCTGCCCTTTTCGGCCCAAAATCCAGCCCATGTTGTACCATGCCGCCGCATATTTGGGACTCAACTCCACCGCCTTGTTCAAAAACTGCAAGGCCTCCTCAAAAAGGTCCATCTTGCCCATCGTGATCCCCACCAGATTCCAAATAGCCGGTGAGCGCGGCTCGATGGCCAAAATCTTCTGGCAGCTGGCAATGGTTTCCTTATGTTTATCAGCCTGATAGCTATCAATAGCCTTTTGATAAAAATCAGCAATTTGCGGATCCGCATCAGCGCTGATTTCAAGATCAATCACGCTATCGGTCACCTTGGCAGCAGCAGAAACAATCATGGCAAAATTTTCCTGGTCACGACGACTTGACGAAAAGCCAAAACGGGTTTAGCCTTGGGTTCGTTTTTTAGATTGACGGGCGGTTAGCTCAGTGGGAGAGCACTACCTTGACACGGTAGGGGTCAGAAGTTCAACTCTTCTACCGCCCACCATTTTTCATTCTTTATCAAGCGGTTGGAGGGTTACCTTCCAGCCGCTTTTTTTGTGTCTGAGGCAATAAATTCATCCATGGCCAGCCAATATTTGCCTTCAAACCTCTACTGGCAACCAGCTTCTGGAAGACGGATGGAGGTCGCGTTCAACCGCCATCTCCCAGAACCCATAAATTCAGGCAAAAACCTTTGCAATTTTCATACCCTGATTCTGACCCCACTCTATCCACCAAACAGCCACTGTTTGTTGGAATCAGCATAACGGCACACTGAACAGTCTCACCTGCTATTTTCAAAACGAGGACTCTGGTGGCGCGGTCATTCAGCTGAGGGAGAATCAGCGACAGCCCCCCCTTCCTCTTGTCGTTCCAATCCCCGGGGGGCATACTGTGATTTTCGTCAGCAGAAATACTGGAAGGTACCTGATAATGTCCCCCATGCTGGAGACCTTTTAAGGAGATCCATCAAAACCATGAACGACTCTCCCTTTGCCAAACATCAAGCCATCACCCCGGAAGGAATCGCCAAGCTGGAACAGCTCAAAAGCGAGCTGGAAACCCTCACCCAGGCCATGCAGAGCATGGAGGGTAAGAGCAAGTATGAGATCGAAGGAACAGTGCGAGCCTTCCAGGATAAAGAGGGGGAAGTGCGGCAGTTTCTCCAGCAGTTGGGGCTGATGCCGGAAGGGTAAGGAATAAATTCCAAAGTCCCAAACAGGCTAAGGATGACCGACAACACCGATTCGGCTGGCATTGTCATCGAATCTGCCTTCCCCTCTGGGGAATTTCCTGGAAAAATGGGAGGCATCATCCTGCAAAAAATGATACTCTGATCTGTGGAATATTCAGGCCCGATTTTTTTTATGACGGCGTGGGGCTTTACAATAAACAGTGGTTTGTAGAGGGTGGCGATGAAATCATTCAAAGGTTTGTTAAACACCATCCGTGGGGATCAGCTTCCAGAAGCGCAGCAAAACCAGCAAACAGAGGAAAAACCCTCCCACACTTCCACCCTCGCCCCCAACGAATTCCGCGCCATTTCCCGAACTGAACTGCCTCTGGCGATCACCATCGACAGCATCTCCTGTTACATCGATTATTCTCCAGAGCAGGCCCGCTATCGGATCAAAGCCACCTCCGGAAAAAGGATGTCCTCCGAGGAGACCGTCAACCCCACCGACCGCCATAGAAAAGCGGTCAGCAATTTTATGTACAAAGGGCTCATCGGCATCCACCTCCACCCCTCCGGCATCATTCTACATCTGGATGAAGAAAAAAATTTCAAGGGAGAGGCCAGACACAACCAAACCCATGCCGAAATCACCTCTGCCAAACCCAGCAAAGAGACCCAAAAAGAGCTTCAGGGGCGCCTGACCCAGATTGATCTGAAAGCCTGCTCCCAAAGCACCCCGCTACTGATCTGCCCCAACCACGGAAAACTCCATATGCTGGTGCGGCCCGATGCCGAAAAAAAGGGCCGCTTCGGGGTCTTTTTATCCAGCGCCAAAGGCAAGGAGCGGGAAAACACCCCCCCCTCTTTTTATTTTGAGCAGGGCAAACCCCTGATCCTGAGTCAGGATTTTTTAATCAAGCTCGCCACCATCGGCAAAGGCAACATCGATGCCCGCAACTGGAACGCTGAGTTGAGGGATCCCATACTTGCGCGTTTCACCCTCTCCGACAGCCACACCCTCAACGTGGAAGAGCTTTTCACCAGCGATGGCCTGACCTTCCTGCTGGGAAATGCCGACCCCATCTATCTGGGCACCCCTGGCGTGCGCTCCGAAAAAGAAGAAGCGCAACATCAGAAAGAGTGCTTGGCTGCTGCTCGTGAGATCAGCTTGGTGGTTTCGAAAAATCTCCAGAAAAAAACCGCCAAGGAAGAGAAGGAAGCCGCCCGGGAGCGGGTGATGGCGACCGTGCTGGGCAGCCTCAAGATGGATAGCCCGGAGGGGGTGCGGCTGCTGGCTCTGGAGCTTGCGTTAAAAGAGGTTTTGGCGACTCTCTATGGGATCACTGGCGCCAGCGAAACAGCCATGCAGATCGACAATGAGCGCACCCGGTTGATTGATGCCATCACCCGGGAAACCATCGCCAAGCTGAAATCAGCCAGAACAAGGCAGATAGCCCTCACCGCCGTGCATCAGGCGGTCCGCAAGGCCGCCCCCAACTTCCCTCTGCCCCAACTGGGCAAGGGTATGGTGGAAGCTCTGCCCCCCTTTGATCAACAAGCTGCCGCCCGCCTGCCCAACGACCAGCTGATCGACCTGGCCCAGCATGCTGCGAAAACCCTGGTTTCAGCTAAAAATGTCAAGAATGTCAAACAGATTCTCCAGGAGATCAAAGACCATCCCGATCAAAAGGCGGCCCTCGTCCGGAAAGTACATCAGATCGGCTTTCGCTCCGCCAAAAAGGCCCTGGAGTATGCCCTGGTTCGGGCTTTGATCATGAAGGAGCTGCCAGCCATCGAAAAAATCAAACGGGCCGTACTCCAGGATCAGGCCCCCAAGGAGCTGGTAGCCGAAGAGCTGGAAAGCATCCAGAGAAGATATGCCGCCTATGCCGCCTATATGACCGCCTCTTTCCAAAAACGGCTGAAGCGCTCCATGGACTCCACCCTCAAAGAGTTTCAATACGGCACTACCACCGACACCCACCATCGCATTCCCACCAAGGGCTTTTTGACCTACATGATCGCCCTGCGCACCGCTGGGGGGCAGCTGACCGAACAGACCGACAGCGTGCCGGCGGTCTCCCCCTTGCAAACCTTGCCGGGGACGGTTCCCCACATTGAATTTCTCAAACCCGACCCCACCGCTACCGAAGCAACCGTACGGGTTTCCCACAACGATTCGGTGTTGATCGAAACCACTTTCGAGTGCGGCTCTTTGGAAAATCCCGCGCCGGAAGGGGTGCCGCTCCCCCTGTGGCAGGCGCTGTATGGCTTGTCATCCAGGGTGGTGGATTTTTATCTCACCGGCGCTTCCCACCGGCTGGAAGATCGCAAGCAGCATGAACGACTCATCACGCTGTTGACTGAAGAGCTGCTGAAAAAAATGCTCAATTTTCTCAGAGGGCTACAACGCAAACCCCCGGCCAACAACTATAATGATCTGCACCCCCTGCTGCGGGAGTCCCGGATGGTGCTGATCACCCGAGGAGGGGAAAAGCCTGAGGATGAGTGGCTGGATCTGAAAAAACGGAGTGACTCTGTTCGGGAGCGCCCCCTCAACCTGAAACACGCCCTCAAGTTGATCGTCAACGATCTGCTGAAAAAGGGTGTTTTGAGCAAAGACTCCTACCGCTTCAAACCCCAAATGCACACCTTTGCCACCGCCGGAACCAAAGCAGATGAAAAGATCCTCCTGCCCATCGAAATCCAGGTAGAACGCAGCCAGATCGCCATAAACGCCAAATTTAACGAAGAAATCTTCAAAAAAACCATCCACATCCCTGCGGAAAAATAGCCCTTCAGGCCAGGCTATGGGGCTTGGCTGGGTGATGAGCAGAGCTTCCCCGATGGGATCTCCGGGAAGCGTGGACCATGGCGGCGAGCTGGGGAAAATGCTGGTTATTTAATGCCAGCAGACTGGTAATCATTTGTTGCTGCAAAACCTCTCTTGATTTACCCTTCTTCTTAATAAACACTAAATCACCTCAACCCTACGGTAAGATTGCGTCATGGTGCTGTTCCGGGGTGTATGCCTGATCAGAGCGGGAGGGATCTTTTGAAAAATCTCATCACCACCTTTTACAATTTTAAGGGGGGTGTGGGATGCTCCCTATTATTGGCAAACGTTGCTGCTGCCTTGGCGGGGAAGCGGAAGGTGTTGATTTGGGATTTGGATGTGGAAGCGCCGGGGTTGCATCACCTCGCAGCACTCACCCCGAACCCCAAGCCGGAGAGCGGCTTTTTGGAGTGGCTCAAGGGGTGGCAGGAAGAGTCCATTGAGTTATTGATGAAAATCAGAGGTGTGCGTGAGAGGGATCAGTCGTGGGT
>JADFZT010000043.1:0-37547 GCA_015232395.1 Magnetococcales bacterium
GGCAATCATCAGCTCCCTGGATCCCCGCCTTCGCGGGGATGACGAGTCAGGGAAGAGTGTCCAATTTTGAGATAGAATTGCTATACAGATGCATCATGGCTGTTCAGCCTGGAACCAAGCCTACGTTTGCATGATCTCTCATGCTGACGCGTGCATGATCGCTTATGGAGAGGGGATGGGGCTGGAAAAAACCTGCCGCACCCTGGACCCACCCCAATGGGCAAGTCCAGAGCGCGCATCAGCTGGCTGACGACAGGTCTGTTTTGGCTTAGGAAGGCACCTGCAATGTTTCATCCGGGAACCAAGCCAAAGCCTCCCGAAAATCCACCACCTCTCCCACGACAATAATACAGGGGGGCTGCATGTCGAGGGCGGCCACATCCTGAACGATAGACTTCAGACTGGTCACCAGGGTTTGCTGCTGAGGGGTAGTGGCCCAGCGAATGACCGCGACAGGGGTATCCGGAGAGCGGCCGGCCGCCAACAACTCCTCGGTGACGAACCCTATATTTTTCATCGCCATATAGAGCACCAACACCGGAAAGGCCCGCCCCATGGATTGCCAGTCGATCCGGGAGAGGGAGTTGGGCCGCCGCAGGGAAGCGTTGTCCGGGGATTCATGACCGGTGACAAAAGCGACATTGGCATTAATCGAACGATGGGTGATGGGAATACCCGCATAGGCCGGTCCCGCCACCCCGGAGGTCAAACCAGGGATGACCCGAAAGGGGATACCCTCCTTGGCCAGCCGTAGCGCCTCCTCCCCCCCTCTGCCAAAAACAAAGGGATCCCCCCCCTTCAACCGCACCACCCGCTTGTTCAGACGCGCCTGAATGACCAGGGTTTCGGTGATATCCGACTGCTCCACCGAAGGCCTGCCCCCCCGTTTGCCCGCCAAAATCCGCTCGCATTGATCTGGCACATGGTTGAGTATTTCCTCAGAGACCAGCGCATCGTGTACCACTACATCTGCCACCTGCAGGCATTTGAGGGCGGCAATGGTCAATAGGTCGGGATCCCCCGGACCGGCACCCACCAGGGCCACCATACCAGGAGAGAGACAGGCTTTATCATTTCCGTCTTGCATTGGACTCCATCCACACCAGTTTTGATATCCGCTTCAATCCGCCTGCATACTAGAAACAATTTCAACCCCCTACAACGGATTTTGAAAGCATTTTCATCCTCGGGATTGATTTTAGCGAATATTCGACTATTCTTAAATACTGTCAAAGAGTCTGGAAAGGCCTGTTTTCGCACCTCAGCCAGAGGGACCACTCACTGCAAGCAGCGGCTCACGGCCAGCCCGGCCCAGGATTGGATAACCCATCGGAGAAACATGAAAAAGCAGAATAAATTTTCCACCAATAACTGGGCACTGCAAAATTCCTATCTGTTTTCCTCCCTGAGCCAATCCCAGCTGGAGGAGGTGGAAAAAAGCATGCGCAGAATTAAATTGAAAAAACGGGAAATTCTTTTTCAGGAAGGGGATTCAGTCAAGCGTTTTTTTCTCCTCAACAAAGGATTGGTCAAACTTTTTCGCGTGTCGGTCAATGGTACCGAAAAGGTGATCTCCATTTCCAAACCCGGGGATACCTTTGCCACCGCCATGATGTTCATGGAGGATCCCCGCTATCCCGTCACCGCTTCAGCCATCGAAAACAGCGAAGTATTGGCTTTCGAAAATAAAGCCTTTCTGGAATTGCTTAGAAAATCCCCGGAAACCTCCTTCCGGCTGTTGGGTATTTTGAGCCTGAAGCTCCAGTGTCAGGTTTCCGAAATCGATGGACTCTGCCTACAAAACGCCTCCTGTCGGCTGGTGCGCTTTCTCATCGGCCAGCTGCCGGAAAATTCCGACGATTCGGCTGAAGTCCAGCTCAACGTGCCCAAACAGATCATCGCCTCACGCATCTCCATCCAGCCTGAATCCTTCTCACGGATTCTGCGGGGGTTGAGCCGCAAGGGGCTGGTGAACGTCAAAAATCGCACCGTGGAGATCCCCAGCGTTAAAAAGCTCAAGGAAGAGGTGATCTCCTGTGGGCGCTCCATCTGACAGTTTATTTCCTCCTCAACACTCCAAACATCCCAACAGGCTGCCCCTCCACCGATTTTATCCCCAACCACCCATCTGTCCGGTCAACGTCCACCCACCTGTCTGAGCCAACTTCCAAACCTCATAGCCCCCCTTCAGTTATTGGATTCATGCTGCTCTCCAAGGGGCTCAAACCGCTCATCCCGCTACACCCGCTTGACACAACCGGGGTATGCTGATTGGATGAACGATGCCAAACTGGGAAGAATGGATGAAATAAGGCCCAAAACAGCAAAACAAACCGGCATCAATTCTTTCAAACCACTCGGCAGGCAAGCCGCAAGAGCGTGATCCAAACCAGGGAGAGACCATGAGCCAGACCCAGGGGGGGCGGAACATTCCGCTGGTAGATCTGAAATCCCAACTCCGGGGGTTAAAAAGCGAAATCCAGGCCGCGATGGAAGGTGTTCTCGACAACACCGACTTTATCATGGGCCGGGAGCTTCGGCTTTTTGAAGGAGAGTTTGCCCAATATTGCGGTGCTGGTTACGGGGTAGGCTGTGCCAGCGGTACCGATGCCCTCCATCTGGGACTGAGAGGGCTTGGCATCGGTCCGGGGGATGAGGTGATCATGCCGGCCATGACCTTCGTCGCAACAGCCCTGGGCATCACCCTGACCGGGGCCAAACCGGTGCTGGTGGATGTGGATCCCCACACAGCATTGATCGATCTCCAAAAAGTAGAAGAAGCGATCACGCCGAAAACCCGGGCAATCATTCCGGTCCATCTCTTCGGGCAATTGGTGGATATGGAGCCGCTGCTGGATCTGGCACGACGAAACAATCTGTTTGTGGTGGAAGATGCCGCCCAAGCCCATGGTGCCACCCGTGGGGAACAAAAAGCCGGTGCCATGGGGGATGTGGGCTGTTTCAGCTTTTATCCCGGCAAAAATCTTGGAGCCTACGGGGATGGGGGATTCGTCACCACCAGAGAACCCGCCTTGGCCGAAAAAATCCGCTTGCTGGGCAACTGGGGCTCCAAAAAAAAATATCACCACGAAGAGATGGGCCTGAACAGCCGCCTGGATACCCTGCAAGCTGCCGTCCTGCGGGTTAAACTCAAGCATCTGGAGAGCTGGAATCAGCTGCGACGTGAGCACGCCCGCCGCTATGATGCCCGCCTGGCCCCCCTCACCGGCATCCAACGCACCCGCTATCATGCCGGATCCGTTCACCACCTCTATGTGGTCCGGGTCATTGATCGGGAGGGTGCTCTGGATGCTCTTCATCAAGCCAATATCGGTGCTGGTATTCACTACCCCTTTGCAGTCCATGAGCTCAAGGCCTATCAATGGCTGGGATATGGACCCGGAAGCTTTCCTGTTGCCGAGGCGTGGGCCAGGCACTCTCTTTCCCTGCCCATCTATCCGGAACTCCCGGTAGAGGCCGCCCAGCGGGTGGAAGAGGTACTGAAAGCCTTTTCCTGAATGAATGCCAACGGTGTTGGCCTGGCCAACCCTTCAGAGGCTTTGGATCAAACATTACAAAAAGTTTGACTCAATCAGTGGGGTTTTGAAAAAAAGGGCCTTTGTTTAGGCCATCACCTTTCTTGACTGAATAGAGGCCGGGGTTCGGATGCTCCGACTTTCATCTGAAAATGATAATGGGAGAGCAGAGCACCATGCACCAAATCGGACTTATCGGAACCGGCTATTGGGGACCCAACATTGTCCGCTCCCTGGAAGCGACCGGACGCGCCAAAATTATCTGGCTTTGCGACCTCGATACCGAGCGTGTTCAAGGCCTTGGCAGCCGCTATCCCGATGCCACCACCACCACCGATTTCAACGATCTGTTGAATGATCCCCACCTTCGAGCCGTGGCCATCTCCACCCCCACCGTGACCCATTTCGATCTGGCCCGGGCAGCGCTTCTGGCGGGCAAGGATGTCTTGGTGGAAAAGCCCATCACCTTCGACTCTGAGGAGGCTCGGCAACTCACCCGGATTGCCCGGGAAAAAAAGCGGGTATTGATGGTGGGGCACGTTTTTCAATATAACGCCACCATCCGCTATCTCAAGGAGCTGATCCACTCGGGCGAGCTGGGGGATATCCACTATCTCAACCTCAAACGCACCAACCTGGGGCCCGTCCGCACCGATGTGAACGCTTTATGGGATCTGGCCTCCCACGATGTCTCCATCATCATCGATCTATTGGGACGGGTACCCAAAGAGGTCACCGCCCGGGGGCAGGCCTATCTCAATCCCGATATCGAAGATGTGGTGTTTGCCAACTACACTTTTGAAGACGGGACCATGGCCCACATCCACGCCAGCTGGCTCAACCCCCGCAAAATTCGCCAGATCACCGTCGTGGGCAGCCGCAAAATGGTGCTCTGGGACGATATGGACATCCACTCTCCCTTGCGTATTTTCGACAAACGGGTGGATCAACCACCAGTGGGACAGATCGAAGGCACCTTTCTGGAACACAAAACCTGGGTGGTGGATGGCGGGGTGTTCATTCCCAACGTCCGCACCAATCAACCCCTCCTGGCGGAATGCAACCATTTTCTCGACTGTCTCGACTCCGGCAAAACCCCGGAATCGGATGGCGAAAATGGCCTTCAGGTAGTGGAAGCCCTGGAAGCTGCTGCCAGCAGCATGCAAAATAATTCCGCCCTGACGCCGGTTCAAACCATCGCCCCATGAACCCCTCATCAACCTTGGCGAAAATGGCTCTCCCATGAGCGACCCCAGCAAGCAGCCCCCTTTTTTCGTCCATCCCCAAGCCTTGTGTGAATCGACTGACATCGGCTCGGGAACCCGCATCTGGGCCTTTGCCCAGGTGATGAAGGGGGCGACAGTGGGGCGGGATTGCAATATCGGCGGTCACGCTTTTTTGGAGTCGGGTGCCACAGTCGGCAACGGGGTAACCATCAAAAATCAGGTGCTCATCTGGGATGGGGTGACCATCGAAGAGGGGGTTTTTCTGGGGCCTGGCGTGCGTTTCACCAACGATGCAACTCCACGCAGCCCCCGATTGACGGCCATTCCGGAAATTGGTGAGCGGTACGAAAAGCGCGACAACTGGCTCCTTGAAACCCGGGTCTGCCAGGGGGCCAGCCTGGGGGCCGGTGTAGTGGTGTTGCCGGGGCTTACCATCGGTGCTTTCGCCATGATCGGTGCTGGCAGTGTGGTCACCCGGAGCGTTCCAGCCCACGCCTTGATCGTGGGAAACCCTGGCCGATTTCAGGGCTGGGTCTGTGCCTGTGGGGATAAACTCCACGAAATGGATGGGACCAACTGGCTATGTCTTGCCTGCAATCGAAAGTTTATCACCCGAGTAGAGGAGGGGGCTGACACAGAGCCGGAAGAAAATTTATACCTGATCGAATCTTGATCGTGGAAGGGTAGGGGGATCGAAGAAAAACACCGTCGATCTGAGCAAAAAACCAAGCCTTGAACACCACACCCGAAACCCAAGCTGGCGGAGATATCAGCCCACCCCATGTACAAAGATCAAAAAATTTTACTCATCGCCCCGGCCTATAACGAAGAGGCCAAAATCGGCCAGGTGGTGAAGCGCTCCCCCCGGGAGATCATCGACACCATCCTGGTGGTGGATGACGGCTCGACTGATCGCACCGTAGAGGTCGCTCGCCAAGCAGGGGCACGGGTGGAAGTGTTGGGGGCTTTGTTGGGAGTGGGGGCTGCCATTCGCCGGGGCTATGAGATTGCCCAGGAAGAAGGGTTTGATATTGCGGTGGTGATCGCTGGCAACAACAAGGACGATCCCCAGGAGATCCCCCGGCTTCTTGATCCCATCTGCGATGGGGGATTCGATTTTGTGATGGGCTCCCGGTTTTTACCTGGCGGAGCCTATGGGGGGGAGATGCCCCTCTATCGAAAATTGGCCACCCGCCTGCACCCCTGGCTCGTGGGGCTTTTTTGCCGTCAGTCAGTCACCGAAAGCTCCAATGGTTTTCGCGCAGTCCGGGTGGGAGTGCTGGGGGATAAGCGGATTGATCTCCATCAGGGATGGCTCGATCATTATGAGCTTGAAGTCTATTTTTTGATGAAAGTCCTGCTTCTGGAGTACAAGACCACCGAGGTGCCGGTCACCAAAATCTATCCCCCCAAAAAAATAGGTCAAACCAAAATGCGACCTATCCTCGATTGGTGGAAAATGCTCCGACCGATTTTTTTATTGGGGTTTCGACTGCGCAAATAGTTTTCTGACGCTCCAAAAAAACCCTTCCTGCCACTTTGGGCTGAAAAGGAATCAGCCCAGGGTGCCACTGCTTTCCAGATCCCCCACGGGAATGGTCACCCGAAATTCAGTGCCGCCAGAAACATTGGCCGATTCAATTTTTCCCCCCATGTGCTCCTCAATGATCATCTTCGCCATGTAGAGACCAATACCGGTGCCCTGCTTGCTGTCTTTGGTGGTGAAATAGGGGTCGAAAATCCGATGGATGATCTCTTCGGGAATCCCGCCGCCATTGTCCTGGACTGTGGTGGTGATCCATCCCTCATTTTGGCTTACCTGGATATTGATCACCCCTTCGGCACTGTTTTGTTTGGCGATGGCATCCTTGGCGTTGGTCAGAATGAGTAGGACAACCTGGGAATATTCGTTGGCAAACCCCATAGCCTGAATCGGCTCTTCCAGGGGTTGGAGTTGGACGGAAATGTGGTGGGTTTTGAAGCTGGCATCCACCAGGGAGAGGGCATCTTCAATCACCTTTTGCAGGTTAAAAACCTTTCGACGCTTGTCCGGTTTGAAAAAATTGCGGAAGTCATCGATGGTAGAAGACATTTTCAGGATGATTTTTTGGCCGGTGGTGACCTTTTCCTCAATCAACTCCGGCGTCATCTCCCCATATTCGTAAGCGCTCTGGATGTTGGCCAGGATCAGATTCAGGGCGTTGATGGGCTGGCGCCACTGATGGGCGATATTGCCGATCATCTCCCCCATGGCGGCAAGACGTGACTGCCGCACCAGGACAAAATCCTTTTTGCGGTTTTTTTCCACCTCCTGGCGGACCCGCTCTTCCAGTTGGGCGTTGAGTTTTTCCAACGCCAGCCGGTTGTTATGCAGCTCCAGAAAGGTTTTGACCTTGGAGAGCAAAATCCGATCATCGATGGGTTTACGGATAAAATCCACCGCCCCCACCTGATAGCCTTTTAAAATATTGGCCTGGTCGGTCTCAGCAGCGGTGACAAAAATGATGGGTAAATTACGGGTTTTTTCAATGCCGTGGATCAATTCAGCCACTTCAAAGCCGTTCATCTCCGGCATCTGGACATCCAGCAGGACTACGGCAAAATGGTGCTCCATGCAGAGTTGCAGACAGGCTGCTCCAGAGGCCGCTTGCAGCACCTCCGCTTCCACCCGACCCAGGAGCCTGTCCAGGGCGAACAGGTTGGCGGGCATGTCGTCGACGATCAATATTTTGGGTAGCATTTCAATCACCCGCTTGGGATGCATTTTTTTGATACGGCATTTTTGGTATCTACTTCTTGAACAGCCCGATATCCAGCACCATCACTCCATCGCCAAAGATAGCACGATCACTTCGGGTTTCCCATCGATCCATCCAGGCACCCCTATATTCCTGGGGACAGATCCACCAATGGCGTTCAAAGGGAGAGCCCCATCAAGGTGCAGAGCTGCCGGGGAATCTCCTCCAGGGGTAAAATTTTGCGCGCGGCATCGGCCTGTACCGCAAAGAGAGGCATCAAACGGGATTCCGCACTATCCGGATCCTCCACCAGGGTCATCCCCCCCTGTTTTTTGATCTGCAATAATCCTGAAGCCCCGTCCTGGCTGGCTCCTGTCAACAAGATCCCGATACCATTGGCTTGGAAGGCCCAGGCGGCTGTTTCGAACAAAACATCGATGGAGGGGCGGGAATAGTGCACCTTGGCGTCGATGGTGAGGGAGAGGGTATGATCCTTTTCCACCAGCAGATGGTAGCCGGGTGGCGCCACATAGACCCGACCCGGCTTGATCGCTTCCTTCTCCTCCGCCTCCAGAACAGTCAACTTGGTGTGTTTATTCAGATAGCGGATCAGATAGCGGTCCGACTCTTGAGAGACATGCTGAACCACCAAAATCGGTACCGGAAAAGAGGCGGGTAGGGGAGAGAGCACCACCCGCAAAGCCTCCATCCCCCCGGCGGAACAGCCCATCACAACCCCCTGATAGTGGGTCATGAGGTATCCTGACCGGGTGCGATGACAAAGGGATCCCCGCTGGAGTGCTTCAGTTCAAGCAGTTCCGTAAAAGCGTCGGGGGGCAGGGGCTTGCTGAAAAGAAACCCCTGGGCCAGCTGACACCCCCTGCTACGCAAAAAGGCCATCTGTTGCAGGTTTTCCACCCCTTCGGCCACCACCTTGAGGTCGAGACTCCGGGCCATGGCGATGATCGCCCCGGTGATGGCGCTAGCATTGGGATTGTCGGGGAGTTCCCGCACAAAGGAGCGATCGATCTTCACCAGAGCGACCGGCAGTTGCTGAAGATAGCTCAAGGAGGAGTAGCCGGTGCCAAAATCATCCACCGCCAGTGCAGGCCCCATCAGGCGAATCTGTTCCAGCTTGGTGATGACGGTTTTGATCTCCTCCAGGCAGATGTTTTCAGTGATTTCCAGCTGCAGGAGATCCCCGGGCAGTTGGCTATCAAAAAGGGCTTCTTCGATGATATCCCGCACATTTTTCCACTGACGGCTGGATATGTTGACCGCCACATAGCAGCTTTGATCACGCCCCTGTCTGTTCCAACCGGCCGCATCCCGACAGGCCATGCGCAGGACAAACTTACCCAGCTTTTGAATCAGTCCACACTCCTCGGCCAGGGGGATGAATTTATCCGGGGGAACCTCACCCATTTCCGGATGAAACCAGCGGGAAAGCGCTTCAGCCCCCACCATGGAGCCCGATTGCAGGTCGATGATGGGCTGATAGTAAACCTCGATCTCTCCCCGCTCCAAAGCGTGACGCAAGCCCCGCTCCAGACGGCTGCGCTCCTTGGCCTCGGCATCCATCTCGGGGGTAAAAAAACGAAACGTAGAGCGCCCAGCATCCTTGGCCCGATACATGGCGGTGTCGGCGTTTTTGATAAGATCCTCAATGGTGAAGCCGTCGTTGGGAAAGACCGTAATCCCCACACTCCCGGAAACATACGCCTCTCCAGCTTCCAGCTGAAAGGGCCGGGCCAGCTGCTCCAATATTTTACGCACCACCAGTTCCACATAGGCCGGGTGGGTCATCTCCGGCAGAATAACGGTAAACTCATCTCCCCCCAGCCGGGCCACGGTATCGGTGTGGCGGATACAGTCGTTGATTCTTTTGGAAGCTTCCTGAAGCAACTGATCCCCGGCGTCGTGACCCAAGGTGTCGTTGATCTGCTTGAAACGATCCAGATCAATAAAACACAACACCACCTTGCCCCCATGGCGTGAGGCCCGGGAGAGAGCCTGGCTTAAACGATCCTGAAACAGTACCCGGTTGGGCAACCCCGTCAATACATCCAGCTCTGCCTGAATGCGCAGTTTTTTTTCCAGCTCCTTGCGGCCTGCAATCTCCTCTTCCAAACGTTTGAGATAGACATCCTGGTCCCGACGGCGGGTGAAAAGCTCCAGAAAGACATTCACCTTGGAGAGCAATATCCGATCGTCCACCGGTTTTTGGATATAATCCACCGCCCCCAGATCATAGCCCTTGATTTTATGGTGCTCGTCGGAATAAGCCGCCGTGACAAAAATGAGGGGGAGATCCCGGGTCTGCTCCGTACCATAAAGCAGCTCGGCTACCTCAAAGCCGGTCATCTCAGGCATGTGCACATCCAGCAGCACCATGGCAAACTCCTGCTCCATACAGAGCGTCAGCGCCACCATGCCGGAATCAGCCTCAACCACCTCGGCGTTGACTTTTTGCAGCAACCTGCGCAGGGCAAAGAGGTTGGCTGGCTTGTCATCGACGATCAATATTTTGGGCAGGGGATCAGCCATGGGAGGGGGTATAGTAGAGCTGTGAGCGTTTTTGGTAGATTTTCAGATGATCGGAAAGGGTGGTAAATTTTCCTGAAACATCGGAAAAACCGATGGATTCCTTGGTGCCCAGACACAAGACACCTCCCCGAACCAAACTGTCATGAAAGAGATTCAAGACCCGATCCTGGAGAGTGCGGTCAAAATAGATCAGCACATTGCGGCAAAATACCAGATGCACCTCGGTAAAGACATTGTCGGTGACAAGATTATAGTTGGCAAAAACAACATTTTCCTTTAATTCCGGATCCATCCGCACCAGATCGTATTTGGAGTGATAATAGTCCGACAGGGAAAGCTTGCCGCCGGCCTTCTGGTAGTTTTTGGTATAATCCCGGAGATTTTCGATGGAATAGATCCCCTCCCGAGCCTGCTCCAGGGATTTACCGTTGATGTCCGTCGCATAGATACGTGCCCGATCAAGAAGCCCTTCCTCCTTGAGAATAATGGCCATGGAGTAGACCTCTTCCCCCGTTGCACAGCCAGCATGCCAGATATTGATAAAGGGAAAGGTCTTCAAAATGGGGATCACCTTTTCCCGTACCTTGCGGTAGAAGGGGGGATCCCGGAAAAGCTCGGTAACCGTCACTGAAAGGGTGTAGATCAGCTTATCCAAAAATGTGCGATCATGGATAATCCGGGGGATGGCTTCGGAAATATGCTCAAAATTAAACGGCAGGAGGCTATGGCGCAGACGCCGCCTGAGAGAGGCCTGGGAATAGTGCTGAAAATCAAACCCGCACCGCTGCCGCAAGGCCTCCAGCAAAAGCTCGATTTCCAGATCCTCGGCTTCTTTGGCTTCCATTCCATCTCCTGCTATTGATGCATCCAAACCCGCAACATGGAAAATAGTTTGTCCATATCCACCGGTTTGGACAAATAATCATTGGCCCCGGCATCGAGACATTTTTTCTTATCTTCAGCCATCGCCTTGGCCGTGAGCGCGATGATGGGGATATCCCGATAGCGATCCACCCGGGCGCGAATCTCCCGGGTCGCCTGGAAGCCATCCATCACCGGCATCATGATATCCATCAACACAATATCGGTCTCGGGATGCTCCTCCAGCACGCTGATGGCCTTTTCGCCGTTGGCGGCCATGAGCACCTTGATATTTTTTCGCTCCAACTGCCGGGCCAGAGCATAGGTGTTGCGGACGTCGTCATCCACCACCAGCACGCATTTTTCCTTGAACACCTCTTCCTGATCGTGAAGCCTGCGCACAATCTGGCGCTGCTCCTCAGGCAGATCTCGCTCCACCCTATGGAGAAAAAGCACCACCTCATCCAACAGCCGTTCGGCGGATTTAACCCCCTTGACCACGATGGAGTTGGTATAAGCCTTGAGCCGATCATACTCCTCCCGGGAGATATCCCGCCCCGAATAGACGATGACCGGTGGTCGGGAAAGGTCTGGTTCGGCGGCGATGCGATCAAGCAGTTCAAAACCATCGATATCCGGGAGCCCCAAATCCAAAATCATGCAGTCGAAGGAGCACTCCTTGAGCAGAGTGATCGCTTCGGCACCGGTGGCAGCCTGGGTGATGGTGATATCCTTGGCCCCCAGGAGGTTCATGGTGGCCCGGCGGGAGTTGTCGTCATCTTCCACCAGCAGCACGGCCCGGGGCTCGGTACCGGCAAAATGATCGATCTTGGTGAAGGCCTCCTCAATCTCCTCCCGATTGACCGGTTTGGTGACATGCCCGATGGCGCCGATGCGCATGCCGTCCAGACTTTCATCCATGGCCGACATGATGTGTACCGGAATATGCCGCGTCTCGGAATTTTCCTTAAGCCGCTCCAGCACCGTTAAACCATCCAAAATGGGCAGGCCGATATCGAGAACGATGCCCGTAGGTTTATAGTAAGCGGCCATCTCAAGACCGCTCTTCCCATCAGCGGCAGTGAGGCATTTGAACCCCTTGCCCCGGGAAAGATCGCAAACAATGCGGGCAAATTTGGGATCATCCTCAATCACCAGCATCACCCGGTCCCCCGGCTGGATTTCATCCCGGTCATCGGGGATGGGCGGGGCGGCCTGTTTGACCGCAGCGGCAGCCAGAAGATTATTTTCCGGGGCCAACTGAGCGTTCTGGCTCGGATGGGAGGCCGGAGCAGACGGGAAAACCGAGGAGGGCGCTGTCCTTGGGATTGAGGTGGAAAATGGGCTTGGGCCATAGGGTGATGAGGAGATAATATCCTCTTCCATCCCTTCCGGCAGCTCCGGCAAATGCAGGGTAAAGACAGCTCCTTCCCCTTCGGCACTCTGAAGCTTGATCTCACCGCCCAATAGTTTTGCCAGCTGAGTGGAGATGGTCAGCCCCAAACCGGTTCCGCCAAACTGACGACTGGTGGTGCCATCCGCCTGCTGAAAAGCTTCAAAAATCAGCCTCTGTTTATCCCGGGGAATGCCAATACCGGTATCCCGCACCACGATATCGATGGCCTGGGTGTGGGGGAAAACCGGGGATTGGGGACGCCAGGCCGGATCGGCCCGTTTGAAGGAGATGGTCACCCCCCCCTCTTTGGTAAATTTAAAGGCGTTGGCGAGCAGATTTTTAACGATACGATCCACCTTGCCCATATCGGTACGCAATGATTCGGGCAAGTTTTCGGCCATCTCCAGAGCAAAATCCACCCCCGCCTTTTCAGCCACATGCTTAAACTGCCGTTGGATCTCTTGGGCGAAAACATCGATCTGCAGGGATTCCGGCAAAACATCCATGCGGCCCGCCTCGATTTTGGAAAGATCGAGAATTTCGTTGATCAGCCCCAAAAGATCCGCGCCACTGCTGTGGATGATTTCAGCATCCTCCATCTGCCGGTCCGTCAGGTTGCCTTCATCGTTGTTGGCAAAACTTTTGGCCAAAATCAAAAGGCTGTTGAGAGGGGTTCGAAGTTCGTGGGACATGTTGGAGAGAAATTCGGACTTGTATTTACTGGCCAACTCCAGGTCGGCGGCCTTGCGTTCGATTTCGCTCTGGGCCAGTTGCAGCTGCTCGTTTTTCTGGTTGGCCTCCTCTTTCTGCTCCTCCAACATCTGGGCCTGCTCCTCCAGCTCTTCGTTGGAGACCCGCAGCTCCTCTTGCTGCTGTTGCAGACGGGCTTCTGATTTTTTCAGGGCATCGGCTTGATCCCGCAATTTTTCATTGGATTGCTGGAGCGCCCTGGATTGGACGGTCATCTGCCGGGCCTGCTCCTGGGTTTGTTGCAACATGTCTTGCAGTTTGACCCGGGACTGAGCCGCCTGGATGGCCATGGCGATGTTTTCGGAGGCCTGCCCCAACATTTCCAGATGCAGGTCGGTAAAGGTGCCGAAAGAGCCCAGCTCCACCACTCCCCGGACCTGATCGTTCAACAAAAAGGGAAAGACCAGCAGCTGGCTGGGAGGAGAGCCCCCCAAACCCGACTGGATACGCATATAATCCTTGGGCACCCGGGTGATGAGGATATGGCTCTTTTCCAGAGCAGCCTGACCAACGATCCCCTCCCCGGGATTAAACTTGTCGGCCAGATTTTTTCGCACATGGTGGGCAAAACTTCCCACCCGGATCAACACGCCGTCCTCTTCCCGACTGGCGTAAAAAGCCCCCACACCGGCCCCCAGGTGCTGGGCCAAAAAATCGATGACACTGCTCCCCAGACCCACCAGATCCTGATCCCCCCGCAGATGGTCATTGAGGGTCGCCCCGCTGTTTTTGAGCCACTCTTCCCGGGACTTGATCTGATTCTGCTCTTCGGTACCCTGAACCATGGCATTGAAGGCTTTCCCCAGCAGCCCGATCTCATCACTCCTGGAGACCTTGACCCGGACGGAAAGATCTCCACCACTGGCCTTTTGGGAGGCTTCGGCCAGATCCTCCAAAGCGTTGGCCATACTTCGGCCATTGCGCCACCCTACCACTCCAGCCACTGCCACCATCAAAAGTGAAACCCCGACAATCAGAAACAGGGTCTGCCAGAGCTGTTTGATGACACCAGCGTTATCGATGGCGATCACCACCGTTCCCAACAGATGACCGGCTCGGGATCGTACCGGCAGGTAGGAAAGCTCCAGTATCGTGTCTTCAACCGGCTCCTTCTCCTCGTGGATAATGCCCTGGCCGTGATCCAGAAGCCCCAGGGTGGACTGGTCGATGGTGAGAGCACCCAGAGCGGCTGCGGTGGTTTCGACCACTCTGCCATTTTGATAAATAGCCAACATCAACTGGCTCTGGCCTTTCAGTTTATTCAAAAACCGCTGATCCAACGTCTGGCCGACCAGTAAAACACCGACAAAAATCGGATCGCTGTCGCTGATATAGTGGATGGGGCTGGCTGAAACAAGCATCAACCGACCATCCACCAACTTGGCGGTGACAAAGGATTGACCCGTGGTGACCACATCCTCCAAAAGGGTAGGGGAGACCTCAAAATTGAAATGACCCAAATCCCCCCGGTCAGCCAAACCGAGTCCGCTACGATCCGTCACCATCAGGAGGTCCATGGGCTGCTTGTCAAAAATTTCCTTCAGCACCAAATTGATCGGCTCCCGCTCTCCACCAAAATCAGCATAGTAGTAGATCGCCTCAGCCAGTTTGCCATTGTGAGCGGTCACGTTGGTGATGGCGTGGAGATTGTCCGCCATGTTGGTGTAGGCATCGGAGATAAAATGGACATTGTTTTGCAACTCTGAATCCCGCATGGAATGGAATGCTTCGTTGAAGGCCGCCCCGGCGATGAACAGAATCAAGGTCACCGGCAGGGTGACCAGGAGGATAGGCAACAACAGCAGCTTTTTACGTATGTTCATCATTTCGGCGACCTTCGTTGGGCGTTCCTGTTCCTCAAGGGGTCAGTTTGGAGCTGGGGATGAGGTGCTGTTCCAGAAAGAACGGCTTGGCCGCCTCACTTCTAAGGTAGGTGATGAGTTTGCCTTCGTTTTCACCCGGCTCCCCTTGGGTCATCAGCGCGAGAGGCCGATAGAAGGGGTAGCCTTTGGCCAACGCTTCCGGGTCCAGGGGAGAGATGCCGTCGATAAGAATCGGTTTCATTTTTTGGGGGTCCAGAAGCACGGTTCCCAGATGGCCGATGGCCCCGGGAATGGCGGCTACGGCATCGATCATCTTGACGGTGGAGTTGACCGTAATTTTTTTCTCCCGCCACTGGTTTTGGGGCAGGATCATTTTCCAATGTTGAGGTCGATGGGGACAGTGGGGACGTAACACCACCGCTACATTTTTATCGGGACCACCCACCTGGCTCCAGTTGGTCATCTGGCCGGATAGAAGCCCGCGCACCTGGGCCAAAGTCAAATCAGTGACTGGATTTTTCAGATTGACGACGATCATCAGGGGTTCCAGGGCCAAGGGGCTCATCACACCCCCTCCCAAAGTAGCCAATTCCAGATCATCAAAAGGGCAGCAGATGGCACCAATATGACCGGCAGCCGTCGCTTTGGCCCCATCGCCACACCCTCCAGCCACAGCAAAATCCACATCAAGTCCTGTGGCTTGATTGATGGCATCCATATGGGGAGTCAGGGTCCAATAGAGGGCATGGCTCCCCCGAATGACCACGCTATCCCCAGCTTGGGCAGAAGAGGGGGCCATGGTCGAAACAAAGGCTATCAGTAGCAGCCGGATCAGTCGGTATTCCATAATGGGTTTCCCTCTGATTTTCAGTTGGTACAGGGGAGCGATCCATTCAATCCCAGTTGAAGTGTGGTACAGGGATCGGTCCCTTGGATGTTTGCTGGTAACAATTTAGCTCGACACCTTGAACCAATCGCTGATTGTTTTTGAAAAAAGCGGTATATCCAGTGGTTTTTCCACAACCCCTATCACGCCTGCTGCCAGGCAAGCCGCTTTTTGGTCCGCTTTTTCCCCAACTGGAACCAGGGCGACCACCCTCAAGGGGGCATCGCCTGCACCTGGGTGATCTTTGATTTTCCCTATGACCTGAAGAGCCCTATCACTCTCTGGTGAAAGCCCCACCAACACCAAATTGACAGATGGATATTTGCCAAGCTGTTCCAGAGCCTTCTCGCCATTGGCAGCCATATAGGCAGTGTATCCAGCCACTTCCAACAGCCGCACTGTTTCGTAGATGGTTCGCACATCGGAATCCACCACCAGGATAACCGGGTCGGGGCGATGGGGTGTTGAATCAGCAACGGCTTCGATCAGATCGGGAGATGCAGGTTGAGAAATTCCAGGCTGAACCGCTCCAGCTGATTCCACGGATGCTGTTGGCTCTGTTGAGGCTGTTGACTCCTCTGATGCGGCTAGATCCGCTGAGGAGGCTGCTGGGGCCACCAGCTCCTTAGCTGGTATCGATACTACCGATCCAGAGGATTCTTCTGAACTTGAGGCTGCCACTGACTCCGCTGGAGCCGAAGTATTCACCAACGTCGCTGAGTCGGAGGTCATCGCTGACGCTATCTTGTCTGCTGAAGCGGTATCCTCTACAGAGACCGGCTTGGTTGATTTGGGTTGGGTGTTGTCCAAAGCACCCGGTAGCTGGACTGGAGGGGGCAGTTTAAAGCTTTTGTCAGGTGATGCTGGAGGCTCAGGAGATTTAGGTGGAGGAGAGTCTCCCATTCCCCACGGCAGGTTGGGCAAAAAGAGGGTGAAGGCGCATCCCTGGCCTTCCCGGCTTTCGATACGCAACTCTCCGCCCAAGAGCTGGGCCAGCTGATTGGAGATGGCCAGCCCCAGACCGGTTTTACCAAAGGGTTTATCAACAGTGGAGCTGGACTCTCGCAAAGTTTCAAGCAGACCCTCGGTCCTCTGCTGAGAGGTGTCGGAGAGGGTGTCCGAAATGACCAAAACGATCCCCTGATTATTGGAAACGCCACCGCTCTCAATCACCCAGCCCATGGGCAGGGGTTGGAAACTCAGAGTAACAGTCCCCTCTCCAACCACTTTGAAGGCCCGGGCCAGAAGATGTTTGACGATCTGTTCCAGCTTGCCATAATCGGTCCGAAGAGTGTCAGGCAGATCATCGGAATGGTAAAGGCTGAAATCAGCACCTATTTTTTTGGCGATACGGCTGAATTTTTGTTCCAGACGGTTGGAAATCTCCAATATTTCCAGAAGTTCTCCGTGAACATCCACCTGACCCGCTTCGATTTTGGCCAGATCCAAAATACCGTTGATCATCTCCAACAATTCCAAACCATGGGCGTGCACGGCATGGGCGTTGTCCAGATCAGTGGGAGAAAGGTTGCCCCCCTTGTTAGCGGAAAATCCCCGGGTCAACACCAGGATACCATTCAAGGGAGCGCGCAACTCTTCAGACATGGAGGTGAGAAATTCCGACCGAAAATGTCCCGCCACCTCCAAGTCCCGGGCCTTGACCACCAGCTCCCGCTGGGCACGCTCCAGTTCACTGTTTTTTCGCTGGGCCTCCTGCTTCTGTTCCGTGAGTAGCTGGGTCTGCTCCTCCAGCTCTTCGTTGGAGACTCTCAATTCCTCCTGTTGCTGTTGCAGGAGCGTCTCAGAATTTTGCAAAGCCTGGGTCTGTTCCTGAAGTTTTTCGTTGGAAAGCCGTGCCTCCTCACTGTTTTGTTTCAGGATATCAGCCTGTTCCCGACTCTGGGCCAACATCTGCTGCATCTCGGTTCTGGATTGGGCCGCCTTGATGGCCATGGTGATGGCTTCGGCTTCATGGTCCAGCAGTTCCAGATGAATCGCCTGAAATTCTTGAAAAGAGCCCAGCTCTATCACCGCCTCTACCTGGCCATTCAACAAAAAAGGATAGAGAAGCAAATGACTGGGTTCCATCTCTCCCAAGCCTGAGTGGACCGGCAGATAGTCCGGGGGAATCTGGTGGATAATCTGATGTTCGCCCCGCTTGGCCACATGCCCCAAAAGCCCCTCTCCCAGAGCAATCGTCTGCTGGATATGTTCCGCCTTATAGGCGAATCCCCCGGCAAACCGTAATCGACCGCTCTTCTCCAAAAGATAGATGGCCCCAGTGATGGCATTGAGACGTGGGGTGAGAAAACCGATGATGTTTTGGGCCAATTTTTCCAATGACTGCTCACCCCGGAGACATTCCCCAAGGAGCCCCGCGCTCACCTTCATCCAGTTATCTTGCGCATCGCGCCTGGCACTCTCAGAAAGGGAGTGGGTCATCTCCTCCAGAGCCTTGGCCAAAGAGCCCAGTTCGTTGTTGGGGCTCAAGAATGCAGGCCATTTCATCTCCCCCTTGGCGATACGGTTGGCCCGATGGGTGAGAATCAGCAGTGGATTGACAATGTGGCCGGAAACAAATCGGGCGATGAGAAATACCAGGAGGATGGTGACGAAAAGAGTCACGAGAATTTCGCGACCGAGCGCTATGGAAGGCGCATAAAATTCATCCGCATCCAACTCGGCAATCAATACCCAGTGGATGCCAAAGGGCTCCAAAAAATCCAGGTTGACTTGAAAACCCAGGACATCCACCCCACGATAATCGGGATAGATCTTTTTTAACCACCAGCCCGACTTCCCAACTTTTTCGATCAAATCGTTGGTCCTGCCCGATTCGGTGACCGAAGTGTAGGTCATTTCCGTGGAGTGGTGGGAAAAATCAGCGTGATGCTCGGCCTCGTGATGCAACCAAGTCTGGATAATGGGGGTATCCACCTTTTGCTTCAATACCGTGGTGCGGGTATCAAAACGGGAGTTGGAGCGCATGAGTTGATCCCGCCCCACCAGATAGGTCTCACCACTCATGCCAAGCCCTATACGATCCTCAAAAATCCGGAACATTTTTTTCGGGGCCAAAGGAATCACCAAAACGCCAGCGTTATTTCCCTCCTCATCGAGGATGGCCCGCGCCAAAAAAGCCGCGATGTTATCCGTGGCAGGGGGAAAATGGCCCAGATCGGAAAAAACCGCCTGATCGGTCCCCATGGCCCTCTCCACGATCTTCCCCAGCAAGCTCTTCTTCAGACTCCCCTGAAGGACATTTTGACCGAGGAGTGGGGTCTCTTGAGCTGTATAGAGGATGTGCCCATCCTGATCAATCAGATAGAGGTTGGCCAAGCCATAGGTGTGCTGAAATTCTTCAAGATCCACCCCATGTTCTTCAACCAAAACAGCCCACTGAAAACTCTCAACAAAAGCCTTGCCATCCGGTCCTACCTGATCGTGAGCTCGCTGCAACGCCTGCAAAAAATGCAGATTGGTCCGAGAGAGGGATTGGGCCTCCAGATGGCGCAGCCGTTGGTTAAAGAAGCCTTGGAAGTGGCTTTTTTTCAGGGATAAAGTGGTGGAAAGCAGCTTGACCGCCTCTTGGCGCAGGCTGAGACGGGCCTTTTCATAGCTGGTCCAGCTGATGACCCCCAAGGGAATCAAGGCGATGGCGAGAAACCAAAAAAAGAGTGTCCGGCCAATCCCTCGGCGCATGGACCTCTTGGTTTGGTTTTGGGGGGTGGAATCAGGCAACCGTGAATACTCCTTTCCCTGTTGAGTGAAACAACGGCATTTTCCACCTCGGGTAGAGTTCCTTACCCGGAGGGTCAGATGATGAGCAACTCCTCCCGGTCAAATGGCTGATCAGCATTGACCCCAGGGAGTCTCTTCCATTGGGGATACTTGTCAAGCGCCTTGGTCACATAATCGTAAACGACCAGATCCTTTGCCACAAATTCCGGCTCTATCGGCTCCAAAAATGTCTTATGGCCATCCACTACCGTCTCTTTCATCATTTCGACAATTTTCCGGGTGGCTGAAGGGTAGGGATAGGGGGAAAAATCGATACGACCATTCTGCCATTCCCGTTGATGGCGTATGGCCCTGGGGGAGGTATAGGCATCCGGATCATAAAAGGTCATCGCCCGCTCGATCATTTTGCTGCCGGATGACAGATAGCCTTTTCCCTCCTTGGAGAGCAGGTGGGCCACCTCCCGTTTATTGTGGGCGGCATACAGCTCTGCCCGCACCAGGGCCTGAATCACCTTTTGACTCCATTGGGGCCTGTGGGTGGTGTCCCGCTCATGCATGCAGATCACACAGCAGGGATGGTTGCGCCAGATATCCCCGGTAAAACGCATCACCCGACCCTTGGCAGTCAACTCGCCGATGGCATTGAAGGGTTCGGCCACGGTATAGCCGGCAATGCGTCTGGTGGCCAGGGATTTAACCATCATCGGTGGGGGAATCACTGTCAGGGCACAGGTGTCAGGCTGCACCATCCCACCCCGATCCACCACCGGACGAATACCCGCTTTTCGCAAACCCTGTTGGAGAACGATATTGTGCATGGAATACCAGGCGGGAATGGCCATTCTTTGCCCCCCCAGATCCCTAAAATCCCGAATACCCGAACCCTCTCCCACCACAATGGCTGAACCGTTCAAATGAGCCCAGGCAACGATTTTAACGGGAAAATGATTGTTGTAGCGCATCCAGACCGGAATAGGCTTCAGCAAGTGAACCAGATTGAAATGACCTTCGGCAAATCCCCGCACCAGCGTGGGCCAACTTTTGACTGGTTGGGGTTTGGCGACCTTGAGTCCCTCATCCTCAAAATAGCCTAGAGCATGGGCTACCAGGAGGGGGGTGGCATCGGTGATGGGCAGATAGCCGATACGGAGAGTTTCATCGACAGCTTTATCGGTGGGGGCTGCCATGAGGGGAGAGGGCTTTGTGCCCAATAAAGCCGCAAGCCCCCCGGCAGCCAGCCAATCCAGGAGATTGCGCCGGGATAGGTGGGGGAGGGTGTTGGCATTTCCATCTTTTTGAAAAACAGAACCATCTTCCATGATCGCAAGCTCTCGCCCTCTGGCTGAATACAGCTTCATGATCCTGGTTTGGGAATCTGGACCCATTCATGAAAGAGGCGATCTGTTTCCCATTTGTTTCATGTTACATCATGATCAACTTGATCCGAAGTTAATTATGAATCCCCTCATGGAAACAGGGCTCTGCGGAGAGTGCTTCAGCCAAGGACTCCTCAAACCACCTCCTTGGATCCGACAACAACGATTCCAAATTTAGGGTTTGGCTAGAGGGGAAATCCGGGGAGGCGTCGGGGAGAGAGTGGCGGGACGGGCTTGACCGTCTTGATCGAAAACAGCGCTCAACGGAAACTCCACACCCCCCCACCCCCCTTTGTCCAGGTTGACTGCATCCGCCCCTTGAAACACCAAAAAACCATATTTGCCGTAGTGGGGCAGCTTGCGGGTGAGGCGGGAAATGGCGGCGGGAGAGTCAGCGGCCAGCCAGACCAGGGTCAAATCTCCCAAATCGCCATAGGGAGCCGTCAAAACAAAGCTGTGATCCACTCGGGTATGGCGTTTTGAATTCAGCTGGAGACCACTCTCCTCCAAGACCACACCCCGCTGCTTAAGCTGGGAAAAAAGTCGATCCCGAAAACGATTATGCCAGCCCAGCAACCAGATGGAACGATCCTCCGGCAGCTCCATCAAGTCCACATCAGTACGAAGGTCCAACTCCCAGGCATGGGCCATCTTCTGATAGGCACGCAGCTTGTCCGGAGCCACTTTATCCGGCAACACCAACAAACCATTTTTTCCGCCAAAGGCCCGAGAGAGGGAAGGAGGCATCTCTCTAGGATCAAGACGACGAAACAGATCAAAGCCTGGGTCCACATCCAACCGTTTTGGCGGTGCATCCAGTTCCAGTTCAAAACGTTGCCGCTTCCGGGTGAGGGTGATTAACCGTTCTATGACCAGCTCCTCCGCCAAACCTGGTGAATCATCCGCCTCAACCACCTCTGAGCTTGCCAAATCCCCAGCTACAGCCGCCTCAGAGCCCACTGAATCCTCAGCTACAGCCGCCTCAGAGCCCACCGAATCCCCAGCTACAGCCTCCTCTGAGCCCGCCGAATCCCCAGCCACCCCCGAAATTTCTGGCGTCTCGACCACCTTTGAATCGACCGCTCCACCCGCTGCTTCTGAATCTTCCGAGCTGCCGGTAATCTCAGAACTTTCCAGACTCACGACAGGCTCTTCAGCTTGGGACATCAGGGTGATTCCCAGGGGAATGGAGAGGGTCATGGGGGGGCCGGGCTGTATCTGTTCCAGCGTAAAACTCAAACGCTCTTTTTCCTCATCCGGCTTGCTGGAAACCTTGGAAAGCCGTAATTCAGGCACCCCGGTTCCCTGGACCCACTGGGTGAAAAAGGATTTCAGGGAGCGCCCATCCTGATCTTCCATGGCCCTGCGCAAATCCTCCCAGGAAGCTTTATGGAAGAGATGGTCCCGATAGAAAGCGCGTAAACCCGCCAAAAAGGCAATATCCCCCACCTTGCGGCGCAACATATGGAAGACCATCAGGGATTTGCCATACCCCACCGACTGGCTGGTATGATCAATCCGGGAAAAAAACCGACTCAAGGGAAATTCCACCTCTCTTCCGACCATATCCGTATAACGGGAAAGGGTGGCGCCCCGATAGGCAGCCCCCTGGTCGGTGAGTTCCTGAAGCAGATAATCGGCCAGATAGGTGGTGAGCCCTTCTCCCCAGTTGCCCTGTTCATAATCTACGAAAACACCGTTTCCCCACCAGTTGTGTAAAATTTCGTGGGGCAGGGAGGTATGGGGAATAAAAGGCAGTCGCAAAACCCGGGAGCCCAACAAGGTAAAGGAAGGCATGCCCAGGCCGGTTTCCTGAAAATTTTCCACCACCGCAAATCGATCATAGGGATAAGGCCCCAGGAGAGATTCGTAAAAATCGAGATAGTGGTGGGAAGCGGAGAGATAGACCTCGGCCAAGGCTTTGTCCGGAGTCAGGAGAAAAACCTGCACCTCCCGCGCCTCCACAGTGCGGGCATATTCGGTCCAGGGGGCAGCCAAAACCAGGATTTCGTCAGTGGGATGCTGCATGACAAAACGAACCAGGGTGCGACCGCCATCTTTCAGGATCATCTCTCTTTTGCCCTGGGAAACAGCCGTCCATCCAGCTGGCAGGGATATGGTCAGATCAAAGGTGACCCACTCTTCCCCATCAAAAACCGGAACCCAGCCGGAGGCCCCTCCCAAAAAAAGTCCGGCAGGCCCCATGGCCCCCTGAAACTGGAGACGCCCACCTTGGTGGGCTGGAGCGGTGAGCCGCTCCTGAAAGTTGAGATGACCCTGATAATGGAAAGAGAGCTGGGTCTGGGTAGCCAGTGGAGAGGGAGAAGAGGTGGAATCATCCTCGGCTGAAGGGGAGGGGCTTGATTTCGACAATGGTGCAAGCGCCTCCCCTGGGTTCGCATCGCCATCCATCCCGGTTTGAGGATTCTTAGGATAAACAGGTAAAAAACGTACGAAAGGGGTTCCTGGAATCGGTTCCTCGGAAAGATGGGCAAAGCCGTGACTTGCGATCAGTTCAAGATCTTTGTGGAGAACAAAACCGCTACCGGATTGCACAAAATGTTGGGGTAGGTGGATGGTATCCCACACTTCCAAAGATTGGGCCAAAGGGTCCACTACCACGGTGAGTTGATGATGCAGGGGGGTGTCTGATTGAACAGGTGAGGATTCAGTGCTGGGCTTATCCGCAAAGCTGGATTGACCAAAAGCCAGCTCCGGAATGAAAAAGCAGATCACCACAGCCAGTGGCAAAAGCCAATCGACGCCACCTGACATCCGCCAGCGGACAGTTTGCAAAAGAGCCATCATTAACCTCAACCCCATGACTGGAAATCACCTTCTGTGGGGATACAGAAAATGGGCAAACCTGAATAAATGAACTGTTTCCAGGTATTCAATACATACCACACCAGCCCCTTGGGAAAAAGAGCTGTCAGGGAGTCAGAGGAAGATGGCGCTCAAGTCCTGGCTGGAATGGTTATTGCTCCTGGAAATCTCTTATCCAACCTGAAAAGTTTCAAAAAGCACCAATGGAGAAAAAATCATGGCAATTGCCGGGCGATTCAAATCGATAGCGTCAAAATTTGGTCCAGGGGGATTGCGGGGAAGCCAACTCCTATTGGTTTTAATGGTGGGACTCTCCACCAGTGGCTGTTTGCTGACCAAGGCAGTGACTGTGCCCATGCGGGTGGTTGGCGCCGCTACTTCAGCTGTGCCGGTGGTGGGTGGCGTGGTGGATACGATGCTGGATACCGCTGCCGACTCGGTGGATGAAATCCCCCTCTAAGGGGCGGCCCCAAACCTGACTACTGAAATCAAGCGATCCCAGCACCAGACCCCAGACCCAACCCGGTCATCACTCTTGGGGGTCGGGTACACCCACGGGAATGGCAATCCTAAACTCCGCCCCCTCTTCCACATTACACGCCGTGATGCGGCCGCTCATGTGCTCCTCAATGATCACCTTGGCCATGTAGAGTCCAATGCCAGTGCCGTGTTGGCTATCTTTGGTGGTAAAATAGGGGTCGAAAATTTTAGCCATGATCTCACCCGGCACCCCCCCGCCGTTATCCCGAATCAACACCACAGCATTTCCCTCTTCCTGAAGCAGTCGAATGGTAATTTCACCGTTGGTGGCACTGTTTTGGACGATGGCATCCTTGGCATTGGTGAGTACCAGCAAGATCACCTGGGAATATTCATTGGGAAAGCCGAACACCTGGATGGGGTGAGGGGCCGGTATAAAATGGGTCGCGATGTGATGGGATTTGAGGCTGGCACCCACCAGGGAGAGGGCATCGGTCACCACACTTTCCGGCTCGAAACTGTTCCGACGTTTATCGGGCTTGAAAAAACGGCGAAAATCATCGATGGTCGAAGACATTTTAAGGATGATCTTCTGCCCGGTTTCAACCTTTTCGTCGAGCACCTCTTCGGTCAACTCCCCATATTCATAAGCGCTTTGGATGTTGGCCAGGATCAAGTTCAGGGAGTTGATGGGCTGCCGCCATTGATGGGCAATGTTGCCGATCATCTCCCCCATGGCCGCCAGCCGTGACTGTTGCACCAACATCACATCCATCTGCCGATTTTTTTCCACCGCTTCCCGAATGCGTAATTCCAGGTTGGCATTGAGGGACTCGATCTCCTTCTGTCTTGCCTGGAGAAGATCCAGGGTGCGGCTCTGTTCGATGAGTCCAGCCAGGGTGTTGGCGATGATAAGTAGGGATTCCTCCTCTTCCGGTTCCTGTTGGCACCCTGGGGCAAGATAAAGATTGAGTACACCCAAAAGCCGACCATGATAGACCAGAGGCACGCAATAGTGGCCGTGAGGGGCCATCCCCTGAAAACGTATTTGGTGGCGCTCATCCAGGTGGCTGGAAAAAATCACCTGACGCGTTTGGGCGGCTTTGCCACAATGGCAGTAGCCCATGGCGATCCGGTTGCATTTTGTCAAAAGCGGGGCGTCCAACCCCCGTTGGGCCACCAGCTCCAGTTCGTTGTTGATCTCGTCCAAAAGAAAAATCGCCCCTTTGCCCTGGGTCACCACTGCAGAGCCTGAGAGAATCAGATCCAGGGCCTGGACCATTTGCTCCTTGAAACGACGGGACTCCAGGGCGGTTTGCAAAAGGGCATTGATGGTCTCCCGGGCCTGATGGCCACGCCGCTCCTTCTCTTCCAGCTGTATGCGCCGGGAGGTATCCCGAAACATGAGAACCGCTCCTGAAATCCGATTATCTTCAAGAACCGGTGTGGAGGTGTATTCCACTGGAAAAGTGGAGCCGTCCCGACGCTGGAAAAATTCATCGTTCACTTGGTGGGAAACCCCATCCCGAAGGGTGGTATGAATGGGGCTTCCCTCAAAGGTGTGGGGTTCGTTGTCGGCATGGGTGGGGTTGAGCAGCGTATGCTCATGGCGCCCGATCATCTCACCGGCCTCCCAACCGGTCATCTCAGCCCCAGCGGGATTGATAAAAGTGATGTGCCCCTCCTGATCGACCCCACAGATCCCTTCCCCGGCAGCGGCCAGAATGGAACGATTTTGCCGATTGGCCTTTTCCAGGGCCAAGGTACGCTCCTGAACGGTTCGGTCCAGATGATCCCGGTGAAGCCGTAACGCCTCTTCGTTTTCCCGGCGTTCCATTAAATTTTGTTGCATGCGGATCAAAAAGAGGCTCAAAAGGGCGGTAAAAAGCAGGCCAAAAATGAGAATAAACCAAGGCCCATAAAGCTCATGCCCGGGAGGATCGAAATCAATATCCGGGATGGCCTCAAAGGACCAGGGTCGGCCACCCACCTGAAAAATACGGGAAAAATGAGGGCTTGGTGGGGGTGATTCCAGGCCTCGGCTCTTTTGGTGTAGACCGGAATCCGCTCCCTTCGAGGTATACCAGGAAGCGTCTTGTGAAAAAACCGGCACATCACCGATTCGAAACAGGATGCCCCGCTCTTCCAGATGGGTCACGGCACTCTGAAGCAGTGATTCAAAATGAAAAATCCCCAGAACAACCCCCTTGTTCCCCCCAAGGGATCCCTCTGAAAGAGACTTTTTGGTGTGAACAGGAACCAGCAGGTAGAGATAAACACCCCTCTCAGAAGCTTGGGGATGGTCGGAAAGATGGCTCAAAAAAATCCTGGACCGACCAGTGGCAAGACTTTGGGTCAAAGCTTCAGATATAAATGGGTCAGCGGCCAGATCGGCACCCAAATCGATGTTCAGATCAGCCGCCAAATCGGTGCTCTGGGCGTTATTGCTATTTTCTGGGCGTTCCAGATAGTGGATGGGAAAATGGGTGTTTTGGAGGGTGGGCCTATTGTTGCCACTCTTTTTGATGGCAGGAGCCCATAAAAAGGCCCGGATATAACGGTGACGTCTGAGAAAAGGAGTCGTAAACGTTTTAAACTCCAGCCCCTCAACCCGGTCGGATGCCCCATAGAGACCCTGGATATTTTCCATAAGATCGACACCCATTTTGATCTCATGCACCACCTGATGATAGATTTCCCGGGCACCCCATTCCAAATCCCGTTCGATGCGCTTCCCCGACTCATTATCCGCCCACCAGTAGCCGCCACCTGCCAGCAGGAGGCCCAGGGCAGCCACAGCCCAAGCGGCAAAAAAAACATCAAATGAGCTGAAAAAATGGTGAAAAAAGCGTTTCATCCCTACCTCTGAAAAGCCTTTTTTTTCAAACCAAAGCAATGAACCTTGCATTCCTGAACAAAGAAAGGAACGCTTACACACGCAACCGCTCTCCAAGCATAGCCTTATCGGGCGGTTGTTTGGCAAAGATTTTAACGACGTTCCCCTCAGTGAGCCTGTCCAAAGCCGGGTATTGATGCGATGAAAACCACCATATCCGAATCTGACAGACTTTTTTTGAAGTCCATCAGCGTCCTCTATGTCGAAGATGATGCCGAAATTCACCGGCAGCTTTCCGAATATTTAACCCGGGAAGTGGGCACTCTCCACACCGCACCCAACGGTCGGGCAGGGCTTGAGGTTTTTGAGGAAATACACCCGGAAGTGGTGGTGACCGATATTTTGATGCCGGAAATGGATGGTTTGGAGATGGCCAAGATGATCCGGGAGAAAGATCCGGATGTGCCCATCATCGTCACCACCGCCTTCAACGACGAAGAATTTTTTCTCCGCGCCATCGAAATTGGCATCGAAAGCTACGTCCGCAAGCCCACCATCCCCCGGGATCTGGTACAGGCCATTTTAAAGTCGGCCCGACTGCTGCGTGAAAAGCGAAAGGTGATCCAGGCCAACCGCTATACCAATTTTGTCCTCGATATCCATCCCAGTTTTTTGATGGTGGTGGCAGGGGGTAAACTGGAGTACATCAACAAGGCCTTTCTGGAATTTTTGGGTTTTTCATCTCTCAGCGATTTTTTGCGCAGTGATGTGCACATCCAGGATTTTTTGGTAGACCAGGAGGGGGGATCCCTTTCCCGCCTCAAAGAGGGCGAGTGGGTCGGATATCTCCTGAAAAGCCAGGGGGAAACCCCCATTATCTATATGAAAGCCCCGGGAGAGTCGGAGTGTATGGTGCGCCCTTTTGCGGTAAGCGTGAACACGCTGCCCGACGAATCACGGCACATCTTTTCCCTCTCCGATATTGCCAGAATCGAAAATCAGATCAAGCAGCTGGAAAAAAGGGCCTTTACCGATTCTCTGACCGGGGCTTGCAACCGGGCCAAACTCCAGGGCAATCTGGAAGCGGAAATCAAACGCTCCATCCGCCACGGAGGCACCTTGTCGGTGGTGCTCTTTGACGTGGATCATTTTAAACAGATCAACGACACCTATGGTCACCAGGCAGGGGACGATGTATTGGTGGCCCTGGTGAGCTTCATCTCCAAAAAATTACGCGCCAGCGACCTGCTGGCCCGTTGGGGCGGGGAAGAGTTTATCATGGTACTCCCGGAAGTGGGGGTCCAGGATGCCATACTGGTGTCGGATAAAATCAGAAAAAACATCGAAAACAATAACTTCCCTAAAGTGGGACGGTTGACGATCAGTTTCGGTGTCACCCAATTTCGGGAGGGGGATACGCCAAAAAGTCTCATTGAACGGGCGGACCGCTTTCTTTACCAAGCCAAAAACAGTGGCCGCAATCGAGTCGAAGGCGGTTAATCCAACTCCCGAATAACCGAAGGTGGTCGACGTGGAACAAAAGCCCGTAAGCATCCCCAAAAAGAAAATTTTGATCGCCGATGACGACCGGGATTTCCGCGTCAACCTGGCTGAATTTCTACGCCGGGAGGGGTTTACCATCAGCCAGGCGGGGACGGGGGAGGAGGCGGTAGCCACCTTAGCCAAGGAAAAACACGATGTATTGCTCCTGGATATGGTGATGCCGGGCATGGCGGGGATTGCGGCCATCGGCAAAATCCGGGAGACCAACAAGACCATCAAAATCATCCTGGTCACCGCTTTTGCCACGGTGGATACGGCGGTGGAAGCGATGAAAAAAGGGGCGGACGACTACATTCAAAAACCCTTTCGCACCGATGAACTATTGGCCATCATCCGCCGGGCTCTGGAAGAGGCCCGTTTTGAGCTGGACATCAAACATTTAAATCTCGACTTTACCTTAAGCTCCCTGGCCAATCCCATTCGCCGCCGTACCATCCAGTTGATCGGCAGTGGCGAGGCCAACCGACTGATGGAAATCGCCAACAAACTCGCCGCCCCGGACCACACCAAGGTGCTCTTTCATCTTAAAAAATTGAAAGAGTCCGAAATCATCGCCCAGCGGGAAGACAAAAGCTACGAACTCACCCAGAGTGGCCAGCTGATGCATGAATTTTTGCGTATTTTAGCCCAGCACATCTCGGTTTTTACTGGTTGATTCTTCTAAAACCCCACGACTGATCCCTCTCACGCACACCTCTGATTTTCATCAATAACTCAATGGACTCTTCCTGGCTCGCCTTGAGCTGCTTTTAGGTTTGAAGCAAAACGCCCTTCCATCCAAAGCACCTTTACCACGCTACAAGTTTTTCCCTTATTCCAACACCAAAATCCACACCTAAACACTGCTCACTCCACAAGATGACCCCCTTCCAACCCTCCCCCTGATCCCCTTTCAGGCAGGGTGTATTCGGATTGGTCCGAAATCTCTTCCAGCCAAAGGCCTCTTTCTCCCCAAGCGTGTGAAACCACTTCACAAAGTTATCAGATAGATGGTGGGAATGTGAACGATGCAAACGATATATTTATGCAAAATTTCAACATGTTACACGTGTTTTCCACAGAATTCGCTCTACTTTGAGCGGAAAACATTAATCACCAATGTGAACCACTTTTCAATTTATTTTACGGCTTGGAAGGAGCCAGAATACCAGCCAACACTCAAAAGCAGGGCTTCACCCCTCTGCTGAGGGTTTAGAGAAAGTGCATTTGACAAGAGTTAGGCTTAATGGGGAGGAAAAAATGACCATTGCCACCGATGTCCAGGGACGGGAAGTCACTATCCGGGTTTCTGGAAAGTTCAATTTTGCACTGCACAAGAAATTCAGAGAGGCCTATCGCCATAACCTGCCGGGAGATATCTATCGAATTGACATGGCACGTGTCGATTATATAGATAGCTCCGCCCTTGGCATGCTGCTTCTGCTGCGGGAGCATGCCGGAGGGGATGGCGCCCATGTCAGCATCACCAACTGCAACCCATCCGTAAAAAAAATCCTGGAAGTGGCTGGGTTTCAAAAGCTCTTTCCTATTATTCCCTATGAGGATGCACCCACCGATCCCCCTTCTGACCTGACTCCAAACGGTCAAATTTAAGAAGGTCAAGCATCAAACGGCCAAAACTCGGACATATTTCCGGGGCATCCAACTCTACCGACATGGCTGCATGGTTCAAGCGTGAAGGGATGAATCTGGACAAACGGATGACAACTCCCACAAAGGGGTGGGAGTTGTTATTTCCCAAAGATCTCTCAACAGGCTTTTTGGGAAAAAAACCGGCTCCTTGGATAAATGGTGAAAAAAACGGAAAGGGCTCTCTTCCAGGATCATTGGGGCATGTGAAACTTGTTCACATCCACCAAGATCAAATTTTGACGATGAACCTTGGATTAACCAAAACAAACCTATTGATTATCAAATAGTTGCAAAAACAAAACAGACTGATACCAGGATACACACCAAGAAAATAAAAGAGGGATGTGAAGGAGTCTTCAATATTTTTTGTTGAGCCCACCTGCCACACTATAGACAACTGAATAATCGATGAAACAAATTGATCCAAGGACTCCAAACCAGACATAAAAAATGGTCGGATAAATTGATTAAGTTATTGAAAATATTATGAAAAAATAAAATTTAAAGGAGATGGCCATGAACGTAACAGGTCTGATTACAGCCGGAAAACGTTTCATGAATCTGGCGGAATACGACAAGAGTGAGATCTATTTCACCACCGCCATCAAAACCTGCGAGATTGTGGGTTGGCCGGAGGCTGTCGCGGAGGCTGCCGACCTCTATCACAAATCACCAGAGGACATCCGCAAAATTCAGTCACTTGTTTATTATTTCCGGGGCAGTGCCCGCCTGAACCGAGCATCCCTGGATGAGGCTCTGATGGATCTGGAACATGCTTTGGAATTGGATCCCAAGCTATGGCCGGCCAAAGTAGAAAAAAGCCTCTGCCGATTGCTTCTGAGTCGACAACCACTGTCGGCAGGATACATCCAGCGTGGCAAATCTATGGAGGCCTTCCACAGTGAGAAAAAGAAAGGCCTCAAAAAAGCGATGGAATCTTGTGCTGCCTGATTCAAACAGTTCGAGAGGGGCCTTTTCCATCTGTACCGGGGGGAGAAAGGGATGAAAAAAATCCTGATTGCAGACGATGACGGCGTTTTCGGTAGCAACCTTTCCGAAATCCTGCGCCGGGAAGGGTTCCTGGTTCAAAGTGTGGGTTCCACCATGGACGCAATCCACATCACCACCCAAGAATCTTTTGACATCATTCTTCTGGATATGTTGATGCCAGGAGCAGCTCGGGAAAAAACCACAACCTGCTTACGGCGAGTCAACAGAGCGGTCAAAATTATTTCCATGACTGTCTGCCCGGCCAGCTCTTACACCTACTCGACCATTAAGCACCAGTCCGACGCTTGTATCACCAAGCCGTTTGGTATCCACAACCTTTTGGGAGCCATCGATGATGTGGGCCAGCAGTCTGAAAACAACATGAACCGATGGCCCCATGACCCAAGCCACAAAATGATCAGAGAGATGCCAACGACCGTAACAGCAGCATGCAGCTAGGGGAAAAGCCCCACAGACCATGTAGATCAAAAGCGGGATCAGAACCAACGGTATAAAAAATACAAACCACAGAATTGGTTTGCAAAAGACCAAAAAAACAAAAAGTTACAAAAGTTTGACTGAAGTGGCTCCGGGGTGCCTTTTAAATGCCCCGTCTAAAGAAAAAAGCAGTGCGCTGGATCTATACAGGAGAAAAAGAATGTCCGTCCAAATGATCAATAATGGCAGTGAAGTAGTTATCGGTGTTTCCGGAAAATTTGATTTTTCGGTGCATAAGGATTTCCGGGAAGCCTATCGGTTCCATCAGCCCACTGGGCGCTATGTTGTGGACTTTACCCGGGTGGAACGCATCGATTCAGCCGCCTTGGGGATGCTTCTCCTGCTTCGGGATCATGCCGGAGGGGTGAGCGCCGACATCATCATCCGTAATTGCCAACCACAAATTCAAAAAATTTTGGAAGTGGCCAATTTTCATAAACTGTTTCAGATCCACTGACCCACGGATATAGAGAAGAATAGTTGGAGGTTTGGCAAGCTCTATCAAGGCTTGCGCCACAGGCCACAGGTTAAAGAAACAAGGATCACTGGAAGCGTTTCAGCCGGGGGGGGCTTGCAACGATTCCAGGGAGGGGGGTGGGACCGGTTTCAAGAATCATTTTGGGGCCGGTCCCAGCTTATTGGATTGTGTTGGTTGACGGGTGGTTGCCAAAGGGATTTGGCTTGAGCACGGGATCGACTTTGGGCTTGGGGGCCCGGGTCGATCCCGACTCAATGACTGCACGGATCGCAGGGGGTGGCTGAATGGATTCAGCCAGAGGGGGGATGGAAGCGGTATTGGGCTTGGAAGCCGGGTACCGACACCTTCTTGATAGCTGCACGAACCGCAAGGAGGGTGGCTGGATGGATTCAGCCAGAGAGGGTGGGACCGGTTTTGGGCTTGGGGGCCTGTGACTGGTTCCAAAGCAGCCGGGATAAAATGGGCTTTAGGTCTGGGAGCCCCAAGCCGCTTTATCCCAAAAACCCTCAAACGGGGGATAAAACGGCTTGGAGCTTGGACGCTTCAAGCTGGTTTTAGCAAGAGGGGGGAATGGCGTCCACATAGGGTCTGGGAACCCGAAGGACGCCAGCAGAGGGGGGCGGGACCGGTTACAGGCTTGGGGGCCTACAACCGGTCCCGGAACAACTCCCCCAAACGCTCTCTTCCACGCCTTTCCACTCACGCCAAATCATCACATCTCATCTGTTTGAGCCAAGCTGCCACACGCTCTCCGCCGCTTCAGCTTCACTCCACCGGAAACCAAATGTCCCCACAGCCAAATGGATTCACTCAATCCAACCAAACATGATCCCACCCGACTCAATAACCCACCAGCTCCACATATCCCCGACCATCCACCGCTTTTCCCAAATGCTTGCCCGAAAAATAAACCGCCCCTTCCCAATAACGCACCGCAGCGCCATCCAGCTCCTGATCCTTCAAGAGGGGAGTCACCGTCAGATCCAATCCTGAAGATAATTCCCGAAGCTGCCAACCCGAGGGGTAGCGGGCTCCACTCTTTGGGCTTATCCAGTGATCCAGGGGAGTGATGTGGAAGGTGCTGGCTGCAATGGGGGTTCGCTGGCCCTGGGGATCAAACCAACCCCCGGCGCTGTGGGGATCGTTTTCACCATCCTTTCTGCGCATCCGGTAATACATCAAATCCCAGCCATTATTCAGCTGTAGGGAAAACCAGTCCCAACCGCTCTGTTCGGGTTCCAGAGCGCTGGTGGACCACTCCCGATCAAGCCAGGAAAGCCCGGCAACCGAATGGATCTGCCCCTCCAGCTGAATGGTACCTGTCGTTGCCAGGCGGGGCAGGGAATAGTAGTAGGAAGCGTTGCCGGGTTTGGCCCCTTTTTGACTAAACCCAGCCTCCCCCTGAAGCATCACGGGCTTGATGGCAACCATGGTCAGATCAATGGCCATCTCTTGCTCTTGGGCTTTGAGATGTAAATCGGGTATATCCGCTGGCCCCCCTCGGGAAGTGAGCTGCCAATCCTCCAACCATATTTTCAGGGGAGGCCCCGATTCAGCCCCCGCCAACCCCAAAGCCAGACGCCCGAAACGTTGAAAATGGATGAATTGATTCCCCACTTCATCGGTCAAAGCCAAATGGCCCATATGGATGCCGTTGGCTGCCCATTTGGAGAGGCGCTCCTCTTCACCCGGTGGCGCCAGCCCAATGCGAAAGAGGGTCCACTGAAAACCAAACCGCTGTTTTGTTTCGGTTGATTCCAGATTGCCGGTCACATACCACCATTCGTGTTTATAGTCTGGATGGGGGCCGTGATCTTCGGGAAAGCAAAAGGGGTGTGGGGCCATCACCTGAACAAAACCATCGGTCTGGCCGGAACCCAGCACCTGGGAAACCGACATCTCCTCTGAAACTTCCCCCTCAGAAGTATCCAGCCACCACAGGCCGATCATCGCCAGGGTCAAAACCAGCAGCAGCCAACCGCCCTGTCGAAAACGAAACATCAATCACGCCTCCCGGAGGGCTTCGGCGGGCGGAATCCGGGAGATCCGCCACGCCGGAAAAACCCCTGCCAAGAGGGCGGTAGGTAGGGCGATCAGCAGCGCCTGAAAAAAAATCATCGGCTCCACATGCATCTCCAGGCTCCAACCAAAGGAGCGATGGTTGATCACGTGGATCAACAGTGCACCCTGGATAACCCCCAAAGGAATGGCCAAGAGCCCCGCAGCAAGCCCCATCAGTCCGGTTTCATAGGCGATGATCCGCCACAACTCCTTGGGCGTCAGACCCAAAGCTCGAAAAACCGCAAACTCCCGGGTGCGCTCCAGCTGAATGGCGGTGAGAGCGGTCAACATACCAAAAAAAGCCACCAGTACCGCCAAGGTCCGCAACACCCGGGTGATGGCAAAGGTGCGGTCAAACACCACCATGGAGGCCTCTCGAATCTGGCGGGTGGAGCGAATGTTGAGAGGAACCTCCCCAGCAGCCAGGCGTATGGCCTCGATCACCTCCACCACATCCACCCCATGAGCCACCCCCAAGCCCAGACCGCTCACCCCAAAATCCTGCCAATGCTTACGAAAAGTGGTCATGCTCATGGTGACCACCCCGGTATCGCTGCCATAGTCGTAATGGATGCCGATGATGGCAAAATCGATCACTCCCTGAACGGTGGGCAAGGTGAGACTGTCTCCAACCTCCAGCCCCCGGCGGAAGGCCATGGATTCAGTGAGAATCACCCCATCCCCCCTCTGAAACCGGGGCCAGAGTCGGGGAGCGCTATCATCGATAAAATCAAACCCTGAAAACCGCTCCTTCGGGAGATCCAAAATCCACAGATCGGTGGGCTCCCCCGGCGTCGGCAGAGTCACTTTGCGACTCAAACCCACACTGGCAAGACCAGGAGTAGCGCTGATTTTGTCAATCAACAGAGGGTCCAGCAGAGGGCGTTGGGTGGCGGGCCCTGGATGGATGGCAGTGACATAAATATCGGCACGCAGATAGGTGTGCAGCCAATCCACCACGGTGGTTCTGAAGCTGGAGATGAGAATTTCCATACCCAATGCTGTTGCCACCGCCACACTCAAGGCGGCGAGTGCCACCCCGGTACGGCTCAAATTGCGACCCACCCCACCTGGCGCCACCCCACCCAGGGGACCAAACAAACGGCGCATCCCCCCCTGCACCCTCCCCAGCAACCAGAGGGCAGAGGGTGGAATCAGCAACGCATAGCCGATCATAAGACCAAAAAGAGCGACGAAACCCCATGCCAGATGCCGAGAGGGAATCAGAACCATCATGCCAGCCATCAGCAGCAGCCCAATTCCGATCCACCCCCCCCGGCTCAAGGCCTGATGCGCCCGCCCCTCCAGATCGGCCCGGCTCAACACCACGGCTGTGGGCGAGGAGACCGCCTCCCAGGCTGGGGGAATGGCTGCAACCAGGGTGGCACCAACCCCCAACACCGCCCCTTTCAGAAGTACCACCCGATCCGCATGAAAATCTGTCACCTGCAAATGAAAATAAAGATCGTTCACCGTCCGGGCCACCAATCCCACCAGCCCTTCTCCCAGCAATACCCCCAGCCCCAACCCCAGCAGCGTTCCCGGAACACCCATGAGCAGGCCATCCGCCATGAGCCGGAGAAACAGCTCCCTTCGAGTCACGCCAAGGGCGCGCAGCAAGCCCAGGAGATGACGACGCTGCACCACCGAAAAGGTGACGGTATTGTAGATGATGAACATCCCCACCAGGAGCGCCAACAAGCTTAAAGCGGTGAGATTCAACCGGAAGGCCCGGGTGAGATTTTCCATGGCTTGGGCCCGCTCTCCGGCACCATGCAACCTCACCCCGCCGGGGAGAGCCGCTTCCAGCTTTTGGCGTTGGGCCAAGCCGAGAGCGTCATCGGGCAAAATCAGATCGATACGGGAGACCACACCAGGCTGCTTGAGCACCTCCTGGGCGGTAGCGATATCGACGATGAGGGTTTCCCGCAGCCCCTCCCGAGCCAGGGGATCCGGGGGATCGAAAAGAGCGATCAGGGTGAGGCTCTGAATCTCCCCTCCAGCCAGGATGGCGAAATCATCTCCACTGGAGAGCCCCATCCGCCGGGCGGTATCGATGTGGAGGAGGGCGGTGGCGGGTTGGGTGAGGAGGGGGGTTAACAGAGGCGGGGAGTTGGATGCCCCCTCCGAATCGTCACCAGGCGTGACCACATGGTTCAAGTAACCACGAAAGGGAGGTTCGGCCAGCAGATCCACTCCCAGGAGAGATAAGGCGCCTCCGGGGTGGTTTGGAGTGGTGACAAGCCCTTCTATAATGGGGGCGGCATGGCGAATGCCGAGGTTCAAGCGTACCTGGGTATAAAAGGCCTCTGGAATGCCCGAAGAAGCGCCCAAAATCCGGTGGGTGGCTCTGCCGGAGATCGCCTCGGTCGCCACCCGCATCGCCCGCACCGCCCCCTCATTGGCCAGATCCACCGCCGTCACCACCGCCACCCCCAGGGCAATGCCGATGATGGCCAATAAAGAGAGCCAGGGATGGGCTGAAAAATGACGAAGACTGGCCCGCCTGAGGGTGCTGATCATCTCTTAGGCATCGATGGTTGGGGAGTGATTTCGTGACTCTCCAGAGGGGGTTCCTCCTCCACCACCCCTGGCATCAATTGGCCCCGATGGAGGGTGAAAATTTGATCCGCTTGCCTGGCCAGTTGCAGGCTGTGGGTCGCCATCACCAGGGTCAACCCCTCCTCCCGAACCAATCCCGCCAGCAGCTGGGCCACTTGACGCCCCGTCTCCTGATCGAGATTGCCGGTCGGTTCATCCGCCAGCAGCAGGGTGGGGCGATGGATCAAGGCCCGAACAATGGCCACCCGCTGTTTTTCTCCTCCGGAAAGATGATCGGGGAAGGTATCGGCCCGATCATCAAGACCGACCCGTTGGAGATATTCCCCGGGCAGGTTTTCGATCCGCTCCCGGGAAGCGCCACTCAGTTCCAGGGGAAAGCGAATATTTTCGGCAACGGTCAGGGTGGGAATGAGGTTGAAAAATTGAAAAATGATACCGATGTGATGGCGGCGAAAAAGAGTACGCTGCTCTTCGTTGAGATGGGTCAAATCCCTCCCCCCGATGATCACCTCCCCACGGCTGGGGGTGTCAATACCGGATAGCAGGTTCAGCAGGGTGGTTTTGCCAGAGCCGGAACGGCCAATGATCGCGGTAAAAGTGCCTGGATCCAAACGGCACCCCACCCCATCCAACACCCGTAAGGTACGCCCTCCTTCACGATATTCCTTGGAGAGATTGGCCAGATGGACCAAAGGCGAGGTATGGTGGGGGGGCATCATGATGATCCCAACAAGTGGAGAA
>JADFZT010000043.1:37645-39884 GCA_015232395.1 Magnetococcales bacterium
TTCCTTGGAGAGATTGGCCAGATGGACCAAAGGCGAGGTATGGTGGGGGGGCATCATGATGATCCCAACAAGTGGAGACGACGAAAAAGCAGATGAACGCCCATTGTCGAAAACCTGCACCCCGAACGCAACAGCGCGCTTAAATTGAATCAAAACCGCACTGCAATCAGTACGCACATCAAATGGAATGGAAACTTCAGATGAGTAAAACGGAATTTCAAAAGAGTGAAACGGAGCTTCAAATCGAAGAGATCATCCCCGGTGGCCTGGGGCTCGGGCACCACGAGGGGAGAGCGGTTTTCGTCCCCTTTACCGCTCCAGGGGATCGCATTCGGGTGGCCCTGTTGGAAAAACGCCGTCGCCACTATCGAGGCCGCTGCCTGGAGGTGCTGGAGCCCGGTCCCCTGCGGGTAGAGCCCTTTTGTTCCCACTATGAGACGTGTGGCGGCTGTCACCTGCAACATTTAAGTATTGAGGGCCAAGGGGAGGTCAAGCGGGGCTTTGTGGCAGACTCTCTGCGGCGCCTGGGAAAAATCGACCCCGAAGGGATACTGGGGGAGTGGATTCCAGCCCCCTCGGATAAGGGCTACCGCAGACGGGCGGGATTGAAGGTGCGCTGGGTCAAGGATAAGCCCCTGGTGGGTTTTTTCGCCCCAGCCTCCCATCGGGTGGTGGATCTGAGCGAATGCCCGATTTTGCATCCCAAACTTGCCGAATTTATTCCTGCCTTGCGGGATTTCATCCCTCACCTCAAAGTCCGGGAGCGCCTGCCCCATGTGGATGTGGTCTCCGGCGAAAATGGTCCGGCTCTGGTCTTTCACATCCTCTCCAATCCCCATGGTCGGGATAAGGATATGATGACCGGCTTTGCCAGGGAGCATGGTGCTCAGCAAGTTTGGATCCAGAGGAAGGGCAAGGAAAATCTGGAGGAGGTGTGGCGGGGTGGGGGGCTGACCTACCAAGTGGATGAGCTGACCATGCGTTTTGATCCGGGGGATTTTATCCAGGCCAACTTTGAGCAAAACCGACGCTTGGTTGCGGAATCAATGGCGCTGGCGGGTAGTGGTGAGGCGGCTTGGGATCTTTTCTGCGGGGTGGGCAACTTTACCTTGCCCCTGGCCAAGCGTTTCAGTCGGGTGAGGGGAATCGACAGCTATGGTCCCGGATTGCGCCGGGCTAAAACCAACGCCAGAAAAAACAGTCTCGATAGCGTTCGCTTCCGCAAGGGTAATCTATCTATCGAAGAGGAGATTCCCCAATCCAGCGGTGGCATGGAAATCCTGCTCCTGGATCCCCCCAGGGAGGGTGCTGTGGAGCTGGTCAAAAAAATGCCGGGCTTGAATCCAAGACAGGTGATCTACGTCTCCTGCAACCCCGCCACCTTTGCCCGGGATGCAGCGATCATGGAAGACAATGGCTTTAAGCTGGAAACAGTCATCCCGATTGATCTCTTTCCCAACACCCACCATCTGGAGCTGGTTGCCCGGTTTATCAATCAGAGGGAGCCAATTCCGAAAAAAGAGGTGGCTGAAATAACCGCTGAACCGCCAAACCAGGAGGGTGAAATGGGTGAGGCCGGAGAAGAAGCGAAGGTGGAAGAGATAAAGGTGGAAGAGGTGAAGGAAGAGTCACCAGGAGAAATAGAACGGTAGAAAAATAACCGAATCAGTCGGTAGGGAGGTCAAAAGGTGGGAAAATGCCCAATCCTTTTGACCTCCCACAACCGATTCATCATCAACTATCCGAGGATATCCTGAGGTTCCTTGGCGATAACGGCCAGATCCTGCCAATCTTTTTTGACCAGTTCAGCGACCCGACGAGCCGCTTTTTTCCATTCGGTTTTGGTGGCCTTTTTCAGCTCTTTTTCATACTCCTTTTTGTTTTTGGCTTTCTTGCGGTGGAGTTTACCAAGGAGTTGAGCTTCGTTGGCAAAAAGAGCGGTACGCTCCTTGCGGGTATTCAAGCCGCTGGATCGCTTACCATCCTTATAAAGCGAAACCCCTTTGTAGTTGTTCCAACGGGGCCGGAGTTCGTAGGGAGCGCAGCCAAACTTGACCATCTGGTAAAAATCCCCCAGGCCTGAGCGTTGTTCAAATTTGGCATTTCTTTTGACCTGTTTTTGAATCTTTTTGGCGCTCCAATTGGCGAAGGGTTTGATACCTGGATTGGTCAACTCCTTCAACTCCAGGATGCCTTTGTTGGCGGTATTGGGGCGCAAAGGTTTTTTGTTTTTCTTGAA
>JADFZT010000044.1 GCA_015232395.1 Magnetococcales bacterium
CTGAGCCCCACATCATGTCTTTGATGGGTTATGCCAAGGTGTTTCATCAAGCCGGCATCTCCTTCACCATCAGCTCCATCGCCATGGGAATCTACGCCAACAATCCCATCGTTGTGGCTCCTGGCATGGGTATCAACGCTTTTTTCACTTATTCCATCGTCCTGGGTATGGGGGTGCCTTGGGCTACTGCTTTGGGGGCAGTCTTCTGGTCTGGAGTAATCTTTCTGCTTCTCTCCCTGTTCAATATCCGCACCTGGATCGTCGAGGCCATTCCCAACCAGATTCGCTGTGCAGTCGCCGCTGGTATCGGTCTTTTCATCACTCTGATCGGTTTTACCAATGCCGGTTTTATTATCTCGAATCCAGCCACCATCATTGGCCGAGGCCCCCTGGATCCAACCACCCTCACCTTTCTGGCAGGTCTGGCTGTAACGGTGATTTTGGTGGCGAAGCAGGTGCGGGGAGCGCTCATCGGCGGGATTCTTTTTACCACCCTGGCAGCGATACCTTTGGGGCGGTGGTGGGGAAGTGAGAGTTTGGTGCAGTGGCAAGGCCTTTTGGCATCCCCTAATTTTGATCTTATTTTCCAGTTGGATCTGGTGGGCTCCCTCTCTCTTGCCCTTTGGCCGGTCATTTTTGTCTTTCTGTTTACCGATATGTTTGATTCCCTCTCCACCTTTGTCGGGGTGGCTGAAGTGGGGGGACTTAAGGATGAGGAGGGTCATCCCCGCAATATGCGTGAATCCTTGATTGTGGATGGCTTTTCCACCGCTATTTCCGGGCTCCTCGGCACCAGCTCCGGCACCAGCTATATCGAATCGGCTGCGGGTATTCGGGAGGGGGGGCGCACGGGTTTGACAGCGGTGGTGGCAGGGTTGGCTTTTTTGCCGTTTCTGTTTTTATCCCCCCTCCTTTCCATGGTGCCAGCCATTGCCACGGCTCCGGCATTGGTGATGGTGGGGCTCTTCATGATTCGTCCCATCCGCTTGATCCATTGGGAAAATCACGATGATGCCATCCCTGCTTTTTTGGCCATTTTTCTCATACCCACCACCTACTCCATCACCCAGGGAATCATCTGGGGGTTTTTAAGCTGGACCTTGCTGAAATGGGTGGTGGGAAAGTGGAACGAGGTGCCGGTAGCGCTGCTGGTGATTGATCTCTTTGCGATTGGGGCGCTGATATTGGGTTGAGGAGTTGGAAGTTGGAGGATGGTTTGACGATCTGTTTGGAAAGGGTCGGTTTATCTCTTTACTCTTCCCTTTCCCCTCTCCACTCCTGTGCGATGAATTCGGCTTCCAACCCAGATCCTAAACCATTCATCTAAAGACGGGGTTTGAACGAATTTTTCCCCTCGATTTTGATTTGTTCTGCTTTCCCCCCCGGCTCTCATACCCATTTTTTGAAATAAAACGGGTATGAGAGCCGGGTTATCGATCAAACCTCGAAGAGTGCTGCGACCCGAGCGGTGTTGGGCTCCCGCACCACCCCTTTTTCCGTGGCAAAATAGTTGATCAGCTCCTTGGGGGTGACATCAAAAGCGGGATTGCGCACCCCGACGCCATCCGCTGCCACCCGCTTGCCACCACAATGGGTGACCTCTTCTTCAGGGCGCTCCTCAATGGGAATGTGGGAGCCATCCGGGGCCTTGCGGTCGATGGTGGAGAGGGGAGCGGCCACCATGAAGGGAATCTGATGACGCCGGGCCAAAACTGCATGGCTATAGGTGCCGATTTTATTGGCGGCGTCACCATTGGCAGCCACCCGATCCGAGCCCACCACCACCACATCGATCAACCCCTTGCTCATGAGGTGACCGGCCATATTATCGGTAATCAGGGTGGTGTCGATGTTGTCTTTCAAAAGCTCCCAGGAGGTCAGGCGGGCCCCTTGCAGGAAGGGACGGGTTTCGCAAGCGATGACTTTCACATCCCGGCCCGCATCCACCGCTCCCCGAATCACACCGAGAGCCGTACCATAGACGCCACCGGTGGCCAGTGCTCCGGCATTGCAGTGGGTCATGATGGTGAGGGGGCCTGACTTTTCCGGAAGCACCGAGGCGCCATTTTTGCCCATATCCCGACACGCCTGGTGATCCTCCTTGAGAATCAACTGCGCCTCTTCCAGAAGACGTGCAGGCACTTGATCGGCAGGGGTGGAAGTGAGCAGGGGCGCCATGCGTTCCAGGGACCAGCGCAGATTGACCGCTGTGGGTCGGCTCTCTTCCAGGGCTTTCATGCCGGGGGCCATCGCTTCGGGCCAGGAAGCCGGTGTGCCGTTGGCGGCAATTCGGAAAGCTTCTACTGCTACCCCGAAGGCTGTAGCACAGCCGATGGCAGGAGCCCCACGAACCACCATGTCCCGGATGCCCTGGGCTGTTTCGACGGCGCTGCTGTAGTCAATATAGGCTTCGGTGTGGGGCAAAATGCGTTGATCGAGCATGCGCAGTTTGTCATTTTTCCAGACGGCAACTTCAAAAAAACTCATGGTGGCTCCTGATTTCAACGGGATGGCCAGGTGGCCTCAAGGGAACGGTTGACGGATTGGTCAAGGGGTTCAATCCCCTTCGAACTCCACCAGGGTGAACATCTTATAGCCCGCCTCACCCAGCTTTTTTTCTCCCCCAACGTCGGGCAGGTTGACCATAAAGGCGATCTCCGCCACCGTGCCACCCAGATTTTCGATCAGGATGGCCGCAGCCGTAGCCGTGCCGCCGGTAGCGATCAGATCATCCACCAGCAATACCCTATCCCCCGGTTTGATGGCATCCTTGTGGACCTCAATCTTGTCGGTACCATATTCCAGATCATACTCTTGTTGGACCACCTCTCCAGGTAGCTTGCCCGCCTTGCGGATGGGAATAAAACCCAGGCCCAGGGTGTAGGCCAACGCCCCGCCAATGATAAACCCACGAGCCTCAATGCCTGCGACCACATCAATGGGGGTCTCCCCGGTCATATAGCGGTGTGTCAGGCTGTCGATCATCTTGCGAAAGCCGACAGGATCCTTGATGAGAGTGGTGATGTCCCGAAACATGATCCCTTTTTTGGGATAGTCCGGGATGGTGCGGATGAGTTCCTTGATGGACGGCATATCGCTCTCCTGAAAACAGCGCGGGTTCGGTTTTTGGGGTGATGCATCTTCCAGCTTAAGTTGGCCAGTTTAGATTTTTGATCCAGCTCCAACCAGAGGGGGCATGATCAACGATTCACAATCCAGCCAGATCATCACTGGCAAAGATCATCGCTGGCAAAGATCATCCCTGGCAAAGATCATCATAGGTCTGAATACGGGGGATGGCATTCAAAAAGAGCTGAATGACGCTATCGGCATTTTTTTGCATGGTGGCCTTGATCATCTCCCAGGTCACCGGCTCTTCCTCCTCAAGCCAGCAATCATAGTCGGTGGACATGGCGGCGGAGGCGTAGTGGATTTTTTTCTCCCGGGCCAGGGTCACTTCCGGAACGGTGCTCATGTTGATGATGTCGGCGTTCCAGCTGCGGAACATGTGGCTTTCGGCCCGGGTGGAAAAGCGGGGGCCTTCGATGGTGATGACGGTTTTGTCGTGGTGGTGGGGGATACCCAGTTCTGTAGCGACCTCCCCATAGAGTTTGCGCAGGTTGGGGCAGAAGGGGTCGGCCATAGGCGTATGCACCACTACATCCTGGTCAAAAAAGGTGGTCTCCCGCTTGCGGGTAAAATCGATAAACTGAGATGGAAAGACCAAGTGGCCGGGGGCGATCTCCTGGCGCAGGGAGCCGACGGCGGTGGCTGCCAGAATATGGGTGCAGCCGTAGGCCTCCAGGGCGTGGATGTTAGCCCGAAAGTTGACCTTGGAAGGGGATATGGAATGGTTGTGGCCGTGTCGGGCCAAAATCGCCACCTCTACCCCGCCGATACGACCACAGGTCAGAGGTGAAGAGGGCTTGCCGTAGGGCGTATCTACGGCTTCTTCCGTTGGATTTTGCAGAATGTCCGGGTTGTCGAGGCCTGAGCCGCCAATGATTCCCACCTTGATCATTGTTTCACCTTTATCCATATTGGTCAGTAGATTATGTACGGGATCTGTCGGTCAAAGAAAAGCTCCATCCAAGATGAAAAACCACAAAAAATCAAGGGATCACACACATTTTGTCCCGTGTTTATCCTGTCGTGGCGAAAGTGGCCTGATGCGTCACCCAAAAATGGCCTTTCATTCGGTCGCCATCATGGAACCCAATATCCTGGATTGTTTCAGAATAGAGGAACACCTGAGTTTTCCCTCATCGGCCAGATGATGCGTGGGGGACTCGTTTGGGATGGACCGGTGGATGGCACCTGAAGCGTGTAAATGGATCAATGAGTAGGAGAGATGGAACCCATGGATGAGTTGACCATTGCCAGAGGGATTCACCTGATCGGCGTTGTGTTGTGGATTGGTGGGGTGGCTATGGTCACCACGGTACTGCTGCCGGTGGTCTCCCGGTTTAAATCTCCCCAGGAGCGGGTGCCTTTTTTCGAGCAGGTGGAAAAACGGTTCGCCTGGCAGGCCCGTTTGACCACCCTGATCACGGGGCTTTCCGGTTTTTACATGATGTTTCGGATGGAGCTTTGGAGCTTGTTGGGTGAGACTGGCTATTGGTGGATGACCGCCATGATAGCCATCTGGTTTGTTTTTACCTTGATGCTTTTTGTCCTGGAGCCGCTGTTTCTCCACGACTGGTTTTTGGAACAGGCGGCCAAAAATCCAGAAAAAACTTTTCGCCGGATTCAGACCATGCACTGGGTTTTGCTGACCTTGAGCCTGCTCACCGTGCTGGGGGCCGCTGCTGGCAGTCATGGTGGTTTGCTGTTTCAATAAACAAAAAATCAAGGGATGAGGGTGCTACCGATTCAGGAAAGCATCTCCAGCTTTCAAACAGAACCACTATCATCCGTGCAAAAATTGTTCAAGCACATTGAGTAGGCGTTTTTTCTTGATCGGTTTTGTCAGATGCAGATCACAGCCTGCGGCTTTGATCTGCTCTGACTCTTCGGCCAATGCGTGGGCGGTCAAGGCGATGATCGGGGTGGGGTCAGCTTGGTGGGTGGACTCCCAGGCGCGGATTTGGCGGGTGGCCTCATAGCCGTCGATGACCGGCATCTGAATATCCATCAATACCAGATCGAAACGTTCGCTTTTAAATGAAGCAACAGCTTCAGCGCCATTTTCAGCCATGACCAATTGATACGGGCTTTTTTGCAAAAAGGCCTGGACCAAAAGTCGGTTATCCTCAGAATCATCCACCAACAGGATGGTCGCTTTGGGCAAGGGGGAGGTATGCCCATCCACACCCCCGGAAGCAACCGGAGATGGGGAGGAGGGGAAGGGGGCAGGCTTAAAAATGGGTGCGGAACCGTTGGCGCTCAGGGTGGCATTTTCACCCTTTGGAATGGCATCCTCTGATACCCGAGGCAGGGTCAGCATCACCGTAAAACAGCTGCCTTGCCCAGGCTCGCTTTCCAGACTGATCTCCCCCCCCATCAATTTGACCAGACGTCGACAGATGGTGAGACCCAGGCCGCTGCCACCGTGATTGCGGGTGGTGGAAGGATCAGCCTGGGTGAAAGAGTCAAAAATTTCAGTCTGCTTTTCCTTGGGAATGCCCGGTCCGGTATCGACCACTGTAAAAAGCAGCTGATCCCCCACACCACAGGCCACCCCAATGGAAACCTCTCCGGTTGAGGTAAATTTGACTGCATTGCCAACGAGATTCAGCAGCACCTGACGCAATCGGGTTGGATCCCCCTGCACCCAGGAGGGAACGCCTTCATCCAACTGGTGGCTCAATGTGATCTTCTTTTCCAGAGCCGAAAAGGTGAACAGTTCGATCACCTCCTGAATCGACTGCACCAGATCAAATGGCGTCATTTCCAGAGTCAACTGATTGGCTTCGATCCGGGAAAGATCGAGAATATCGTTAATCAGGGTTAAAAGCGCCTCACCGGAACGGCTAAGGGTATCCACATACCAGCCATGACTCTCCGAAAGGTGAACCTCCTTCAACAATTCCGTCATGCCCAAAATGGCATTCAAGGGGGTCCGAATTTCATGGGACATGGTGGCCAAAAAAGTGCTTTTGGATTGATTGGCTCTCTCAGCAGCTTCCTTGGCTTCACGCAGTTGATCTTCCATCCTTTTGCGGTCGGTAATATCCCGGATCACAGCAGAAAAACGCCGACGGCCATCGGCCACCCCGGAAGAGAGGGAGACCTCCAGGGGAAACTCCACCCCTCCCTTTCGCAATCCACTCAACTCCACCACTTTTCCTGAAAGCCCCAGATGTCCGGTGGCGATCACCTGTTTGATACCATTCAGGTGGGCCTCACGGTATCGCTCGGGCACCAACAGGGTCAAAGGCTGGCCTAAAATCTCATTTTCCAGATAGCGAAAAGTCCGCTCTGCCCCTTGATTCCAAAAGGTGACATTCCCCTTCTCATCGGCGGAAATAATGGCATCACTGGCCTGGTTCAGCTCCACAGTCCGCTCACGAAGCTGCAACTCCAGGGCTTTATTGACGCTTCGAAGAGAACGATCCTTCTCCTGCAGTTCTGCCATGGCTTGACGTAGATGGCGCTCACGGTTGATGAGCTTGATATAAAGTCGAATGCGATTGAGCAGCAGGTTGTCGTCGATGGGTTTGGTGAGATAATCCACTGCCCCCACGGCATAGCCACGACGGGCAAACTCTTCGGATTTGAAAACAGCGGTGATGAAAATAATGGGAATATCCCGGGTATTTGTCGCCATTTTCAGGTGACGGGCGGTTTCATAGCCATCAAGGCCCGGCATCTGGACATCCAGCAAAATCAGATCCACCCGGTGCTCGACGGTGAGCGCCAAGGCCTGCTCTCCCGAATCCGCCTCTAAAATGGCAAAGGAGTCCTCACGCTGGAGCAACGCCTGCAAGGTAAAGCGATTGGCTGCGCTGTCGTCAACGATCAGAATATGAAACGCTTCTTTCAAACTTCTGGCTCCTTGGTGTGTTTCCAGCGAAAAACCTTCATTTGGGGCTCTTCCGCCTCAAAAAAACGTTCCCCCTTACCGGTGGTGATCCCCTCTTTACGTCCCAGCACCAAAAAACCGCCCCGGTGCAATGAGCGGGAAAAAAGCGCCATCACCCCGGCCTGCAAGGCGTGGTTAAAATAGATAATGACGTTACTGCAAAGGATCAACTGAAATTCATTGAACACCCCGCCGCTCACCAGGGAGTGTTGATAAAAAAGAATATTTTCCTGAAAACGGGGTGCCATGGCGAAAAAACGACCGTGATGGACCACATAATCGTCAAAAGAGCCGGTTCCGCCACTGAGTGTATAATTGTAGCGTATTTTTTCCAAATCCTGTACGCCATATAATCCGTTTCGGGCTTGTTGCAAAAAAAGTGGGTTGATATCAGTCGCATAAATCCGGCTTTTTTCCAACAACCCGGCCTCTTCCAGCAATATGGCCAGGGAGTAGGCAGTCTCACCCGTGGCACATCCGGCTATCCAAATACGAATATGGGGAAATGTTTCCAGATAGGGGAGTGTCTGGTTGCGGAGATAGTGAAGCTGCCTGGGGTTCCGAAAAAAGGCCGTTACACCGATGGACAACTCCAGGAAGAGCTGCTCAAAGCTACTGGGCTGGACCAAAAGCGCCTTTTGAAAGGTATAGAACGAGCTGTGGCCGGTCTCTGCCATCACTTTGGTGATACGCCGCTTGAGGGTACCTTTGGCATAGTGTTGAAAGGCATAGCCATAACGGGCTTCGACAGCCTCCAGCAAAAAACCCATTCGGATCTCATCCACCGGTATCTGGGGTTGGGCCGCTGCGGCAAATAGAGCCGCAATTTCCCGCCAGGAGGCGATCAGATCGAACTGTTCAGAGATCACGGCCTGCTCCACCAAGGTGGCCGCTTGACACTCCTCACTGTTCTCCACCAGGGCCAACCCCTTCATTTTCCGAACCACCTTCAAAGCATCAACCCCATCCCGACCATAGCCGCACAAAAGTGCAACCACCAGGTGGGGACCATACTCCCGGGCCAGGGATTCGAACAAAACACCGATAGCAGGCCTGGCATAATCCTGTTTCCGGTCTCGGGTCAGATAGACTTGATCGTGATGGACCCGCATATGGTGTCCGGGAGGGGCGATATAGATAGTCCCCGGCTTGACGGGGGTCATGTGGTGGGGCATGAGGAGGGCGTATTGCGTCTTGGTGCGCAGCAAATCATCCAGCATATTGAGGCGTTCTTCGGATATGTGCTGAACGATAAAAACCGCCACCTGGCCCAGGGGAAGTCGTTCGATGATGTTGAGAATTTTGTCCAGACTGTCGGCGGAGCCCCCCAGAGCCAACGCCTTGATTTTTTCCACCCGGGCGGGCTCCCGGACCAGACTTTTCTGCTGGCAGACCAATCCCAGTTGATGGAAATAGTGGCAAAGCTTTGGGTGAAAAATGACGATTTTGGCCGCTTTATCCCGATTTACGAGGGCATTGAGGGCCAGGATCGTTTCCGCCGTGACCATCGATGCATCGTAAAAGGAGACTTCGACCGGTAGAGGGGTTGGCTCTGCTAGAGCGTTGAGCAACCTGTTCTCGACCTCACCCTGCACCTCTCCCAGGACATTAATGCGCCGAACGCCGCTACTTTCATGAATGGCGACACTCACGAACGCTTCTCGATCCAGGCCATGGCCATGTTCAACAACACTTCATAATCCACCGGCTTGGAAAGATAGTCATCCGCTCCTGCCGCCAGGCATTTTTGGCGATCCTCCTTAAGGGCTTTGGCAGTCAGGGCGATAATGGGCACCCCCTTGAGAGTGGATTTTTGGCGAATCGCCTGGATCGCTTCGTAGCCGTTCATCTCCGGCATCATGATATCCATGAAAATCAGATCGACAGGCTCCTTTTCGAGCTGTACAAGGGCTTTGCGGCCATTGAGGGCCTGGGTCACCCGGGCACCGTTCTGTTCCAGGGAGGAGGTCAAGACAAAAAGGTTGCGTGGGTCGTCGTCAACGATCAAAACATGCCGTCCGTTGAGACTTCTGTTGCCATCCAGAGCCAGGGTGCCGGGCCGAGGCTCCCCATCAGAGGTTGCAGCAGCCAAAAAGCGTTCGATATCCCGAAAAACCCGCTGACCGGCCTGAGGGGCATCTTGGATGACACTATCGGTAAAGTGGCGTAGCCGTAAGAGGCGCTCTTCATCCAACTTGGAACTACAGTAGATAATGATCGGAATGTTGGGTTGCCGGTTTTGCAATTTTTCACAAAATTCGAGGCAATCCATGTCGGCCAGGTCGTGATCGGTCAAAACCAGATCGAAACTCTCCTTTTCAGCCCAATCCAACCCTTCCTGGGCACTGTCCACAGCTATCAGAGAGCTGTCGGAGGAATCCACCTTTTCAGCCACCAAACCCTTCTTCAGGGCTGGGCCTTCGAGGATCAGAAAATTTTTGTACCCCACGCCCACGGCCTGCAACAGGGCTGTTTCCGCACTCTCAATCTGCCTTTCAGTGACCGGTTTTTGCAAAAATCCAATGACCCCCTTCTGGTCCAACAGGGCCTGATCCTTGTCCCGGGCGGAAATGATATAGACCGGAATTGATTTCAGTTTGGAATCGGTCTTAAGACGCTCCAACACCTCCTCACCCGGCATATCCGGCAGTCCCAGATCAAGAATAATGCCTGCCGGACGATGTAGCTTGGCCATGGCAAGTCCAGCTTCTCCACTCAGAGCTGACAAGGTGTTGCGGCTGTTGAAACGATTGATGGAGGCGATGTTTTCCTGAAAAAGGGGATCGTCATCAATCACCAGAATCGACCCTTCCTCATCTTCCGATGGAGGAGGGGAATGATGCTGTTCCAGAGGCTGGGTAGGCTGGGGCTGTGGCAAAGGGTGAGGCTGGGACTGAGGCTGGGACTGGGAAAGTTTCACACCTGACGCTTGCCGTAACGGGGAGAAGGTGTCCTGACTGGATGCTGGCTGCTCAGGCAGGAGCAGCGTGAAGGTGCTGCCTCTTCCTTCCTTGCTCTGCACCTCAATCACCCCGTCCAGCAGCTCAACAAATTTTTTGGTAATGGAGAGCCCCAGGCCTGTTCCACCATACTCCCGGGAGATGGAACCATCCACCTGACGAAAGGCCTCGAAAATCTGTTCCAGATCGTTTTTGGGAATACCGATACCGGTATCGGAAACCGAAATATTCAGAGGCCGTTTGGGGATGCCACTGGCTTGAAAAGCCAATGTCACCTGCCCTTGATGGGTAAACTTGAAAGCGTTGGAGAGAAGGTTGCGCAACACCTGGACAAGTTTGTGGCGATCACTGGTAATTTCGCCCTGATAGTCATTTTGCACCACCCAATCGAGCTTTTTTTCCTGGGCGCCATCGGCGAACAGTCCCTGCATCTCTCCAGCCAGATCCTCAGTGGAAAAACGCTCCAGATGAATCTCCATGCGACCGGCTTCGATCTTGGAGAGATCCAGAATATCGCTGATGAGCCGCAGCAGATCGTTGCCAGCGTTATGTACCACCTGGGCGCGTTTGATGGTCTCTTCATCCAGCTTGCCATCCTCGTTTTTACTCATCATCCTGGAAATGACGATGATGGCATTCAGGGGGGTACGCAACTCATGGGACATGTTGGCCAAAAAGTCGGACTTGTAGCGGTTGGCCTCCTCCAGCTGCTGGGCACGGATGTTGATCTCTTCCTGGGATTTGCGCAGGGTGGCGTTGTTGCGGCGTAACTCTTCGGATTGCTGTTCCACCTGTTGCCGCTGTTCCTCCATCTGGGCATTGGCCTGTTGCAACTCTTCGGTCTGCTGTTGCAGCTGCTGTTGCTGCTCCTCCATCTGGGCATTGGTCTGCTGCAACTCTTCGGTCTGCTGTTGCAGCTGCTGCTGTTGCTCCTCCATCTGGGCATTGGTTTCCTGAAGCACACGGCTCTGCTCTTCGGCCTGTTTAAACGCCTCCTCTGACGTTTTCAGAAGATTGGTGATACGGTCTCTTTGCAGAGCGGAATAGAGATAAGCCGCCACCACATTCATGGCTTCATCCAAAAAACGGCGTTTGTTATCGCTAAAAAGTTCCGGAGAAGCCACCTCCAGCACCCCATGCACCTCACCCTCATACAGGAGGGGCAGGGTGTAGGTGTTCAGTGGTGGGGTTTCCACCGTGCCGGTGGTGAGCAGTGCTTGATCCCGTTTGATGTTTTTGAGCAAAATCGGCTGTTTTTCCAGAGCCACCTGACCAACGGCCCCTTCGCCCAAGGCAAAACGGCTATGGAGGGCATCCCGATCGGTAAACATAAAGCTGCCTATGAGAACCAGGGACTTCGCTTCCTCCCGGTCATGCTCCAGAACAAAAAAAGCCCCATGCCCGGCCATGACATAACGGCAGATAAAGGCCGTAGATCGTGCAGCCAGTTCATTTAGTTTCAGGTCACCGGAGAGTTGCTGGGAAAGCTGGGTCAGACCGCTGTTGAGCCAATCCTGTCGGCGACCCACCCGCTGGTTTTCTTCCAGGGTTGCTGTCATGTTGTTGATGGCATGGCCCAACAAATCTTTTTCCGAGAGCACTTTCACCCGTTGGGAATAGTCCCCGGAGGAGATGGTATTCACCTGCTGGGAGAGGGCTTCCATATTGAACATCAACCGTTGGGTGGAGGAGAGCATGCGACCGATTTCATCGGCATGGCGGTAGACGATCGCCTCTCGGGAAATTTCCCCTTCACCCAGATGCTCCAACTGCCGGGTAATGGCGGCCAGGGGTTCCAGAATCTGGCCAATGGCCACACGGCTGGCTACGACCACGACCAGAATGGTGATGGCCAGGATGGTAAAAAAAACGGTGACAAAGGTGTCCAGCTGCCCCAACACCCCGGCCTCCTTCACCATCCCTACCAGATACCAATAGTGCTCCCGGTCGGCGGTGTTGGGATAAATGCGATGAAAGCTGATCACATTTCCCTGCCAAACCAACGTCCCCCGATCCTTCTGAAGGCGGTCAAAGATCTCCGGAAAATCATCCTGAAAATTGTTGGGATGACCGATCAGATGTCCCCAGGAGCGGCCTGGATCGGGGTGGAGAAAATAGTCCCCTTTTTGAGATATCAAAAAATAGTCACTGTTTTCATCCTGATTGGCCTTCCGCACAAAATCGAGCAGATGGTCAGCCAAAACATTGATCACCGCCACGCCATATTTGACATTGTTGTCCCCCACCACCGGCTGAGCATAGCGGATCACCGGGACAAAAGGCTTTTCGATCTTGCCAAATTCGGTATTCAGATCCAATTGTGAGACAAAAAGCCCCCCCTTATCCAAAGCAAATGTCTCTCGAAAATAATCGGCATGGGCGTTGCCCTGAAGGTCAAGGCCGCTTTCAGAGTTTACCTGGCCACTGCGATGGTCGTAGCGAATTTTGATCTGCTCCTGCCCCTCCTGATCCAAAAAACTGATTTTGTAATAGTCGTCGTGGGCTGCCAAAAATGAACGCACGGTATCCAGAGTGACTGATTTCCAATGTTGTCCCTTGTCCATCACTCCCAGATCCTGCCAGTAGAGAAATTGGTTGAGGGCATGGTGGTGGGAAATAAACTGTAGATCGTAGGGAACCCCCAGGAGATATCCTTCAATATAATTCGCTACATCACGGGTTCGTTCGGAGACCAACCCCTTGGCCTTGCTGAGATAGGCATCACTGGCGTTGATGTAGCCGTAGTAGCCCACCGCTGACAGGGAAAAAAACACGATGGAATAGAATAGCAGGGAGAGTTTGGCCCGCACCCCCATCCGACTCAACAAAAAACCCGTTTGACGGCGGTCAACACCCGATTCACTCATGGTGTGGCCTCCCTATCGCAGTTGCTGAATCAAACGCAGTTTGCGGATGATCCATTGCAGGAGTTGATGGACTTCAGCAGGGGTTTTGGCCTCATGAATCCGAGCCGGTGGCGTGATGGTGCGGGTCAACTCCAACGACGCCTTGATGGTCTGCAACTCGGCCAGAGACATCCCCACCATGTTGAACACATCGTCAGGTGCGACTCCACTCTTTTTATGGAAGGCTGAAAAATCAGTACGGGGAATGCCCAGATCCCTTTGCAGGCGTTGGATTTCCTGCATCAGATCAAAGGTGGCTATAAGAGATTTTTTCGGTTTTACCGCTGCCAACTTGGCCGGGGGGAAAGAGGTGTCTTCCAGGTTCAGGCGCGCCAAAACAGTGGAAACATCCTCAAAAATACGCATTACCTCTGCAAAAACGTGGGAGGGACTGATCACCTCCTCATTCAACACCTCCATCGCCAGGGATGCTTCATGCAATTTATTGAATGCATCAATGGGCCGTTTGCCGATCACAAGAGTTGGTTCTTCAATTGACCCCTCGATATCGAGACGTTTTTTGATGATCGCAATTTCCGTCAGCACCCGCTGGGTCTGTTCATAGACCAGGGCCGGATCCAAATGAAGAACCGGCTCCATGGCGCTGGGGGGAATGGCTGGAAGCGCATTTTTGGCTCGAAACACGTTGAGCTTGACCAAAATAAAATAGGACTTTTGCCACACTTGGCGAGGATGCAATGCCGCTTTGAAGGGCTCGGGCCGGGTCAATTGGACGGGAATATGGAAGTGCTCGTGAAGTAGCTTAATCTCACGCACAATACGCTGGGCCTGGAAATAGACTTCGGAAGTGGAAATTTCCGCAGCCTGCACAGGGGTGACGATCATGATGACAATCACCATCGGCAACCAAAATCGCCAACAACTTCGCCCGTTCAACATCCTGGGCCGACAGGCCATAAAAGGGGTCATCCGTCATCTCCCTGCGGTTTTTCGGAGCATAAAAAATCCCAGCAGCCCAGCCAAAAAAGCACTCAGCAGGGTGTAGGCCAAGCCGACCTCTCCAACCCGTTCGGTTCGTCGACTGCGCGTTCGGTAGAGTTGGCGTTCAACATCGATAAATTGGGTCATTTTTTTTCGAAAGGTGTCCATCCGCTGCTTGCCCATTTCCGATTCGACCATCGTGAGGATATCCTCAATGGACTTTTGACTTCGGTTCATCTCCCGACGGGCCTTAATTTCCGGGGTGGCGGCCTGATTGATCCACCGTTTTGTCTCCTGGAACAGCACTTCGATCAGCCCAAGAAATTCCATGGGTAGGTTTTGCCTTTCGGCATGGTCTCTCAAGGCGAGTAGAAATGAATCCAGCTTATCCCGTCCATGGTGATAGGGTTCCAAAAACGCCTCATCCCCCGTCACCAGGAAGCCCCGCTCACCGGTCTCCATATCCACCATGGCCTTGGCTACCCGGAGGGTCAGCAAACGGCCCCATTGGTCGGAAAGCTTCTCAAAGGTCTGATCGATACGGTCCAGCTGGAGACGGATGCCATCGAGGATGTTTTTCCCGGTTTTTTTGAGCAACAAGTGTTGCAAAAAATTCGCATCCACCTGGCTCACACTCACCTGGCGACGGGCTTCAATCCCGGGAATGGCCGCCTGTTCCTGCCAATCATGGATGAGTTTTTTTATTTCGAGAGCCTGTTGTTGCTGGGAAGGGTTGTCGCTGACCAGTTCTGTCAGGTGACGGAGGGAGTTGTCGATTTGATTGTTGGCCTGGTGGTAAGGTTCCAAAAAATGTTCTTTGCCGGTCAACAGGAAACCGCGCAGGGCCGTTTCCATATCAATTACCAGCTTTTCAACCTTGCCCCCTTGTTGAATGACCTGACCGGTGTGTCGCACCCAGCCATTATTGCGCTGAACCAAATAGACGGTAACACTGCTCACCACCCCCACCAACAAAATCAAAATCAGAGGGGCTGATGCCTGGAGCAGGCGCTTGCCTGCCGGGTATTTAAAAACCATATCATGCCACCTTTTTCACACCTCCCAAACAGCTCAAACCCGGGGGAGGGGGATTCCATTCCAAAGCCAAGCAAGGCCTGCCAATCAGGCACCCAAAAGCCAGACCAGAGCCCACCCATCATAATCCCCGCTTATCAGAACATCAATTCATGATTCCCCTAAAATGATTGGAAAACGGGTATTGGATTTGTAAAAGATTTGCCAAGGTTAAAATGGATGAGAAACCATCAATAAAAGGGCAAAAACGGCTCAAAAAAAGCCGCCCTGCCGGTCATACAGGCAAGGCTCTGCCAGAGGCTGGCGGTGACAAGTCAGTCAGGGCTCATCCAAAAGGCGGGGAGGTGGTCAAGGAAGCCACTATTCATCCAGTTCGATATAGGTGGATCGGCCCTGATAGCGGAAGATCACCCGGGTCTTTGCGAGCTTGATACCGTTGACGATGGTGCCCGCCTCCAGGCGCTCGGTCTGGACCCGTTTGCCAAGCAGGGCCTGGACATACTCCGCCACCGGCACACCCAACCCTTCGGCCACCTGATAATCCATGGGACCGGCATCTTCTGAATGAGTTTCTCTGGACATCGATTGATTCCTTGGGGGTAGGGGAGAGACAAGAGCCATCATCAGGCCATCCGCTTGAACCCAGGTGCGATGGATACGGATGGGGCGCTCCCCTAAAACCGTAATACCAAGCAGACCATCGGGAAGGGTGTCAAAATCGACAATGGTGGCCAGGGTGGCATGGGAAACCACCGTTGGGGTCTCGCCCACCTCATGGCCGGATAAAATACGCACAATTCCGAAAGCTTCCTCTTTTCCAGCCACCCGCTTGATCATCTCCAGATAACGGGGCTCAAAAATACGCAAGGAGAGCCGCTGGCCGGTCTTAAGTTCCGAGCCCAAGGGAAAGAGGGGAATTTCCATCTCACTCATGAATGGGGGGCCTCCTGGTGGTACTGCACATGGGAGACGATGGGCAGTTTGATATCCCGTTTGGCCAGTTCATCCCAGGCCTTGCGGCGAAGCCCTGATTCGAGCCCTGCCTTGTCGTAAAAAGTCTCACTCCAAAAACGCAGGGTAAACTGGATGCTAAGCTCAAGATAGTTGGCAATCAGCACCTCGGGAGCTTTGGGGTCATGCAATATTTTGGGATTGTCCACAGTGGTGGCCAGCAACGCCTCAATCACCTGATCGGGATGATACTGGTTGGAAATATAAAAGTGGATGGCGTGACGACGAACAGGATTGGGCCAGCTCATGTTGTGCATGCTGGCTGCGGCCAGCTTGGAGTTGGCCACCACATAGACATGACCGGCTGTGGAGCGAATCCGGGTCTCCCGCCAGTTGGTGGCGATCACCTCTCCGGCCAACACCCCATCGGGAAATTGCGATGAAGGCAGCATGATCCATTGGGAGGGCACCACAGAGTGAACCATGTTGAGGGAGATCCCTGCCAACAGATCGCTCAACGTGGATTTAAGGGCCATGCTCAAAACCACGGAAAACATCGCCCCCGAAGCGAGCAGCGAAGCGGGATGCCAGGCAAAAACAGTTTGCCCGATGGCGATTCCCGCAGCCACCATGGCCAGCCATCGCAAAATGGTGAACAGCAGGTTGGGAACCGGATTGCCCCGCAGGTGAGCTGAATGCCGAACACCATATTCGATGGTGTTGATCAACAATGCACTGGCCCAAAACAGCAACCAAAACTCACTGAGTTGACCCTCGATTTGAATAATTTTTTTGGAAAAAACGTCTAAACCCAGCCCCTCCAAAAGCAAAAAATCAACATGCACAAACAGCGTCAGACAGAAGATATAGATCGTCTTGACAACACGCTGTAGGTTTCTCTTTTTTTCAACAATCTGAATATTGCCTTTTTTAATCTCATCCGATTTGACTTTTCCTGGAAAAATATTCGACACCATTTCTGCGATCAATAATATGGCCAACATAATGCCAATATCGAACAGTATATCCGTCTTATTCATGACTTTTTCCTGTTTGACTTAATGACAGGCGAGCATCTCCCGATTTGCTCAAGCCCAAGGTGACCACATCACCTGCATCCTGACAGAGTATCCCCCCCGTTAGCGGATGATCTCTTATGCCCTACCATCCATTCCCAGTCAATTCAACTGATCCGCTCCACACTGACCAGGGGAGGCGGCCACCTCCAGCTTCAGGGTTTTGGAGCGGGTATTGCCACTGGCGTCCGTCACATGAAAGGTGATGGGATAGGGGGCATTTTGGCCACTGTTACAATCCATTCGACCCCTCACCAAAGCATAGGGAGCCAGGGTCTTGTCTGCATCGCTGCCACAGTTGGCTGAGACCGATAGATGGAGGTGATCGGGGAGGGAGCCCGTGTAACACCAGGCATATTTATCCGACTCAAAAGGCACCCCGCCTTCGGCATAAATATGGGCCACAGGATAGGCTTTCCCTTCCTCGCCAGCGGGAAGCCGGGTGTTTAAAATTTGCAGGGGGGCTGAGGCCTGGCTGTTGGCGCAATCGATGCGGGCCTGCAACTCCGGCAAGGTAACCCATTGAACGATATCGTCGTAAGGTTCCAACCGGACTGAAGCTCCCCCCGGGTCATCGTGGCCACGATAATGGTCTGCGAGTTCGCCTTTGGGGGAGAGGGTGACGGTGGTGGGGGTGGAGACCGCCCCTCCCCAGTGACTGTCAGCGCTGCTGTTGGCTGTTTGAATATTATAGTTGTTGCCACCGCTCAAAATAATGAAGGCGACATCACGGATGCTCCGGGTACCGGTGATAGCGAGAGAGGTGGAGGTTCGAGAACAGATGGAGATCTCATCCGAAGTGGCGGCTTGGCTATCGTAGAGATAAAGAAGCGCTTGATCCCAGCTATCCTTGTGGTTGGGAAGTGTGGCCAAAAACGCCTCTCCCGCTCCGGGCAAATGGCCGTTGGCTTCCCCATAACCCACCACCGCATCCACTGCAGCCTCGACCGCTTCTCTCCCCTGCTTGGCTTTGACTATCACCACCTGGCCTTTGCTCACCAGGGTACCCAGACTCGCCAGGATGGAACCCACCACCACCAGGGCCACGATCACCCAGAGAAAGCCAAATCCGGAAGCGCGACTCGGTGGAAAATCTTTTCCTGGTTCGAAAGGATTCATCGTTCACCTCCACCCCTGCCAGTCGTGAGCCATTCGCCTTTGCGGTCTATACGATGATTGAATCATCCCTCCCACTTTGATTCTAAACCATTTCAACGAAAGATGGGGGCCAGATATCATTTCCCCTCGAAAGATATGATCTTGACTTGGCACTCCATCTGGAAAAATAACCGGGAAAGGCGTTAAGGATCTACTGTAATTACGAAACTTTTGACCACAATACGGTCCCCGCCATTGACCCCAGTGGTGGTACCGGGATCCCCTTCGTCCCGCAAAAATATCCGGTAAAGATAGGTGCCGGATCGTGCCGTGATGGCGCTGCCGTTGTCATCCAGGTAGAGATGGCTGGGATTGCCAGCATCACTCCGGCCCCAATCTTCCTCAGCCACCTCCCCACAATCCCCAGAGGGTGCCAATGGTTGAGTGAGGGCAGCATCCAGATAGAGATCAACCCCGCCCAGGATACCGGTCACCTCATAACACCAGCGATATTGACCGGTGGTGGCGACGATCCCCCCATCTCCCAGCAGCGTAGCGCGATAGGGGCTCGATACCTTTCCGGCGGGAAGCGAAGTATTGACGATCTTCAGAGGGGTGCCCATTCCCCCCGCGCCACAACCAATTTTTTGTTTCAACTCCCCCAGGGTCACCCAGCGCACGATATCATCAAAGGGCAATCCCCCCTCCACCAACCGGGTATCACCCGGCCTGGGAACGGTGATTTGAGGGGGAGAAAAATCAGCGACATCACCACCATCGGCCCTGGTGATGAGATCGATGGTGGTGGTGACATCAGGGTCAGAGAGGCGGGTGCTGCCTACGGAACGCAGCTGCTGTGTGGCATCGGCTCCAACACTCCAGATCATAAAGGCGATCTCTGTGACCGTGGTGGTGGTGGAGCAGGCATCATCATCACACAAGGCCACCTCAAACCCGGTGCTGGTGCCATTTTCATCACACAGGGAGTGGGTCGATGTGAGAATGGAATTGTCCACCACATAGAGAAGAGGGCGGTTGAAGGGATCATCGGCCCGGGGCACGATGGCATCAAACCCGGTGGTCCCAGTGCCGACGACATCAGGCAAGCGTTCATTCTCAGCGGCATACCCCACCACCCCCAGGAGAGCAGCCGCCACCACCTGCTCCGCCTCAGCGGTTTTGGCTTTGATCACAGCCGGGCCGATCCTGCTCAACCCCAGAGAGACCAGGATACCAATCACCAGCATCACCACAGAAAGCTCAATCAGGGAAAACCCCCTGTGCGGGTTCTCTCTGTGGCTCCTTTTGTACGGTGTGTCACGCTGCCGACGGTTCATGATCCCAAGCTCCAGCCACCCCATTGTTTTCAACCTGGAAAGAGATAAAAAAGCGTCCCACCCTAAAACAGATCACCGATCATGTTGTAGATGGGCAAAAACATGGAGGCAGCCAGAAGCGCAAAAAAACCGCCCCCCAAAAGAATCGATACCGGTTCGATCAATTTTCCCAAGGAATCGACAGCATTGTTCAGACGACGCTTGTATTCGTCGGCAATATATTTCAGCTGATTTTCAAGGTGACCGCTCTGCTCACCCACCCCGATCATATGGACCACAAAAGAAGGAAATACCCCCGTCTGACCAAAGCTTTCCTTCAAGGTCAATCCCCGGGTGATGCTGTTGCGGATTTCACCGATCTTTTCCCGATAGAGTTCATTGGGCACGATGTCGAACATGATCTCCAGCGCCCGCATCATGTCGAGACCGGCCCGGCTCATCAGGCTGATATATTCCGAGATGAAAGCCAAAGAGGAGAGCTGCACCAGGGGGCCGACAATGGGCAGATGATAGATCAGTTTATGAAACTGATAGCGCACCCGCCGATTGGCCTTGATCAACATGGAAAGCCCCAGAGGGATCACAAAGAGCGCCACCAGGATGGGGATGAGATTGTGCTCCAGAAAAGTAGCCGCCGCAATCACCCCCTGGGTCAGTGGAGGCAGCGCCACATTAAAGCTTTTAAATAGCGCCCGCATTTGGGGCACCACCATATAGAGCCAAAAAATCATCGCCCCCAGAATCGCCGCCAGGGTGAAAGCGGGCATCACCAAAGCCCGTTTGGTCTCCCCGATGATGGCGTCCATCCGCTTGAGATGTTCGGCGGCATCCCCCACGGTCTTCTCCAGACGCCCGGTCTCCTCACCAATGCGCATCAGGTGGGTGACCAGCTCCGGAAAAGCATCCCGATTCAATGCGGCGGACTCTGCCAGGGTCAGGCCATTTTCCACATCTCCCAAAACCGCCTGCCCTGCATGGGAGAGCGCCTTGTTTTCGCTCACCACCATGGATTCATGCACCACCGCTCGCAGAGACATTCCCGCCTCAAGCATCACCGACATGTTGCCCAACCCTTCGGCCAGCTCCAGACGCCCCACCGACCCCCGAATCAGCCGCTGCCCAAAGCTGAACAGCCCCCCGAGCAGGGCTGGAACCGGTTCCGAGTAGATCACCGTGGCTCCAGAGCGCTCCAGGGTATCCATGGTGGCCAGTTGGTCATCATGGGAAAATTTTTTGATGCCGCCGACAATACGCCCTTGGGCAGTCAGCACCTTGTATCGAAAATAGGTCGCCACGATCAGGAACGCTCTTGAGTCGTGGGGGAGTGACTGCTGGCCTGTAAGGAAGTGCTTTGACTCTCCCTGGCAGCGCTCTGGCCGGAGACGCTGGTACCCGCATAGGAGGCCCCCAACACCCGCCGCACTTCGCTCAAGGTGGTTTCACCGCATTTGACCTTTTTGACGGCGCACTCGAAAAGATTGAAAAATCCCTTTTTGCGCGCCATGGATTCAATCACATCCAGAGGTTCATCCCGATAGATACAGTTGGTCAACGCCTGATCCGGGATAAACAGCTCATAGATCACCGTCCGCCCAAAAAAGCCGCTCTGGCCGCAAACCTTGCAGCCTTTTCCCCGATAGAGCTTGTCGATGGTGTGATCCTTCAGATAGGCCAGATCCTCCGGTGTGGGGGGATAGCTTTCCCGGCAGACGCTACAGTTGCGCCGCACCAGACGCTGGCAAAGAATGGCCACCAGGGAGTCGGCCAGCATGAAGGGAGGAACATCCAGGGAACGCAGGCGGGGCAGGGCACCCAGAGCGGTGTTGGTGTGCAGGGTGGAGAGCACCAGATGGCCTGTTTCCGAGGCGGACATGGCCACCTCCGCCGTCAGTTTGTCCCGCACCTCACCCACCATGATGATATCGGGATCGTGGCGCAAAAAATAACGGACGGCATTGGCAAAGTCGTAGCCCGCCTTGGCATTGACCTGGGTTTGGCGCACCAGGGGCAGGCGAAATTCAATGGGATCTTCCACGGTGATGACGTTGCTGTCGGTCAGATCCAGGGAGCGCAGTACCGAAAAAAGGGTGGTGGTCTTGCCGGAACCGGTGGGACCGGTCACCAATACCAATCCAAAGGGTTCCTGAAAGATGGAACGGACAGCTTGGAGATCTTCCTCAAACAGCCCCAACTGGCTGATCCCCAGCACGCTGGTCTGGTTGGGCAGCACCCGCAGCACCATGTTTTCCCCATGAATGCAAACCGTGGTCGATACCCGAAAATCGACCCGGTTGTTCATGATCATTTCGGTAAAGCTGCCATCCTGGGGAAGCCTTTTTTCGGCAATGTTCATTTCGGCCTTCATCTTCAAGGTCGAAATGATCCGACGAAAGCTGGGATGGACCGAAAACATCGACCGCACCACCCCATCCACCCGAAAGGCGATGTTGATGGAACGCTCCAGAGGCCGAACATGAATGTCCGAAGCCCGCTCCTTGATGGCCAGCTGAAAGAGATATTCGATAAATTTATCCACCGACCGGGTGCCTGCTACATCGGTGGAGAGAATCCGGATCTCCTGTTGCAGGAGTTGATCAACCGGATTTTCCAGAAAAAAATAGTAGTGACGCACCATGTTATGGATTTTGTCACTCTCCCCCTGGTTAAAAATGGGCCTGAGCCCGGTATTGCGGGTGATGAGGGTTTCCAGTTGATCCACTTCGTCGCTGGAAGTGACTATTTCCACTTCCTTCGAGGTGTGGTTCATGGGCAAAAAATGGTTGGACAGGCAGAGGTTTTCGTTAAAAAGCCGCAGTGTGGCCTCTTCGGGCACCACCTGATCGACATCGATGAAGGTGCGCCCCTCCTGCTGGGCGATGGTGGTGCCCACATCAAATTCGCTGACAAACCCCAAACGTTGCAGCGCTTCACCCAGTCGTTCGGAGGTGACCTGCTGCTCCTGGAGGCTGATCTGGATGTGCCCCTCGTTGATAAGATTTTTTTCTCGCAGCAACTCCCCGATGGGTTTGCGCTTTTTTTCCTGGGACATCTGCTGCCTCCAAATGACCAATCATCCCCCAAAGGTCGGTGGGGTACCTGGTGATAGCGCTTTTCCCTTTGCAGCGATCAGAAAGCACTTTCCTGAAACGGACAGGGTGTGGCCAATTTTTTAATGTTCCATCCCGGATGATGGTTGGAAGGCTTTTGAATCCGGTGAGGGGATCTCTGGCATTTCACCTGAGTCAGCCTCTAATCCTTGATCTGGAAAAAGAGCCAGCGCCTGCCAGCCAATCTGATCTCCAGCCCAACCATTGAGCCCGCTTTCCGGACTCCCAAACGCCGCCAACTGAGGTTGCAAGCGGGCGATATCAGAAAGATGGCGTGGGAAAATTTTAGGAATTCGCGGCACCTCCAACCCTTCCAGGGGAGGAGGATAAACCACCCCCGGGCCGGTGAGATGGGGGGTGGCCAGATAGAGTGACCCCAGCAAGCCCACCGCCACCACCAGCAAGCCGATACCGCTTACATATCGGATCATTTGTTATCCCCAGCCCTCAGTTTCATCGAAAACACCACCTGCTCCAGAGATCCCTCAAAATGGCCATCCAGCAACTGATAACCCCGCTTTTCCAACTCGGCCATATACGCCTGATGAGCCGCCGTAGCCGCTTCGAAAGGAGCCTCGAAGCGACCATTCAGAGTCACGGTGAGCCCGCCTTTGGTGCCATATTCATATTGTAGATTGACCCGATCAAGGTGCAACGGAGCACTCTGGATGTTGGTCAGATCAGCCAGCACCTGGGCAAATTGTCTTTTTTGTTGCAGATCAAGCAGCGTTTTGCCAAAGCGGATCTGATCCCCCAGCCCGGTGGCGGAAAATCCCTTTGGTGCGGTGGGCATCTCCTGACGGATTTGCTGGATGAGATCTTCGGCGATCTGTTCCTGACGGTCTGTTTCATGTTGGCTTGAAATAGTCAGCATGAACACCATTCCCGCAGCAACGGCTGTAATAATAGTGGCCAGGGGCAGCAGGCGATGGGCCCGATAGAGGAGTTTATCCAGCAAGGGGTTGAGGGCGTCGGCCACTTTCAGGGAGCGGAGCTGATCCGGAAGGGAGGTGACGAGACGCCCACCATCAGCCAACCCATAGATGCTCACCGGTGGCAGGGTGACGGGCCGTTGCAGGCGTTGCTCCAGATCATCCAACCAAGCGGGAAAAAGCGGCCACTGACGGGAGGAGAGATTCTTCCCACCAACCAGGGCAGGGGGTTCGGTGCTGGCGGGGGATGTGGCTTGATTGGCGGCCTCTGATTGTGGCAACCCGGGATCCTTTTTCTCCCCTGCCTCCACTCCCCAAAGCAGACCTACGACCTGGCTTATTTTGAGATTGTGCTCCCCCTCAATGGAACGCAACTCATTGGCCAGGGAGTCGGCCAGCCCGGCCATGGCGGATCGATCCTGGGAATAGACCGTCAGCCGTCGGGCCGTCCACAGCCGATGGCCCTCGCCAACCAGCAGCTCCAAAAATCGACCATGGAGGAGAAATACAGCGACACAGCCCTGGCCATAACCACGCTGGGTAGCCAGCAGCAAGCCATTCATGGGGAATAGCAACGGCTGATCCGCCTGATCGGCCAGGCGGGTGAAATAGCCCTGAAAGGTTTTGGAATCAACAGCGGAAAAATAGAGGCGGGAGGAGTCAGCCCCGGTATTTTGGCACCAGTGGGGCAAGACCTTTGGCGGGGCTGTAAAGTGACCGTTTTCCCGCAACTGGCGCTGGACGATGGCTACAGCATATTTGGCGGGGGTGGCGACATCCTGCACCCGGGGTTCCGCCCCTCCCAGGTCGCTGACGATCCAGTGATCCCCCTTGGGCCAGTTTACCGGATCAACAACCGTCGCCTGATCTCCCTCGATGAGGTAGGCCTTGCCATCCAGCTCGATAACCTGTTTTTTGGCAGGCTTCTTCATGGCTGTTTCCGAACGAAAAAGGCACCCTTGAAAGAGAGTGTCACCTCTGCCGACGGTGTGTTGGCCGGGGTGCTTTTGGGATTGGCCGGGCTTTGAAAATCTCCACCTGTCAGGGTGAGGGATTGGGGTTGGAAATAATAATTTTCGTGGTTGTCGAAGGCTTTCAGGTAAGCCATCAGTTGAGGGCCATCCACAGAGCCTTCAACCAGGCTGGTTTCATAGCGGATCCATTGGTCTTCCTTCAGATGCTGTTTTTCCGCCTCTGTCTGGAACGCCTCGACCTGCTTGAGCTGTTTCTGAAAGGCCGCACCCTCCCGAGCTGCCATTTGCACCTCCATCAGGCGTCGATTCAGCTGAGAAATTCTCTCCGTCGCCTCCAAACCCTGCTCTCGTGCTTCCAGATAGCGCTGGGTGGACCACACAAGCAGTCCCGAGACCGTCAAGGCTGCCAACAACCAGAAAAGACGGGCAATATGGGTCATCGTTAAACTACTCCCGAAAAATGGCTCCTCCACAAGGGCAGGGGCCACCAAAAAAACTGGTAATGATTCAGGGCAAAGGCCGGTCAAAGTAGTAAACCAAGCCGTGGATCGTCGGGTTGTTGGTCCAGCTGGCCGCCCCGCTAGCCTGTAAAATTTCCCCTACATAGGTGCGATGGGTAAGGGTCAAGGAGGCCGCCTGGGGGGTTGGGCCGGAGATGGCCCGTACCCGCCCCACGCCCGCCCCGTCCGCCCCATCCAAAGCGGTATCGATCTGGGCAAGGTAACTCAGATAGGTATCATCGGAAATGGCTGAAGTGGCCCGGCCTGAGGTGTGTCTTTGGTTGGTGACGATGATCACGTTATAGCTGTTGCCCCAAGTGCCATCCACATCCACCCCCATGGAGAGAAACAGCGGATTGGAGCCCACCACCAGATGGGTCGCGTCGGTTCTGTCCCCTGGCAGGGTGGTAAAGCCACGGGCAACACGGATATCACTTTTTTTACTGGGATCCACATCACAATCAAAAACGGCTGTTGTGGGACGATCCACACAGTAAAACAGCCCCGGAGTGCCTGCCAGAGATGGGTCGTCGATGAGACGATCGGGTGGGGGGGCGGCTGGGGGGTTGGGTGAGGAGGCAGATGGTATGCCCGGGGAGGTGGAATCCCCGGCGAAACGACCGTAGCGCCTGAAGTGCTCCCACTGAATTTCAGCCCAGGTGTTGATAAAATCAGCCCCCTTCCTACCCTCGGCGGAAGAGAGAACATCCCGGCCACTCATCACCGCAGAGAGGATCAAGCCGATGATCACCATCACCACGGAGAGTTCGAGGATGGAAAAGCCCGCCTGGAGAGAGGGCACCCTGGAATCGTCAACGCAAGAGGGCTCTCCGGCGTTGTCCACAGCAGCAAATTCCCTCACCTCATCCACATCGAGCCACATCAGGCACCCCCCTTTTCGGGGCAGATCATCGGTTTAATCCAGCCTCCCCACCGTGACGGTGGTCAAAATAGTAGACGACCCCCACCTGGTTGGAAGTGGGGCGGATGTCGTAGCCTGATTCGTTGACGCCATCCACTCCCCGGGCCTTGGCATGAGCCGCCTGTCCCCCCAGTTCGGTGACTTCGTCGATGCAGCTTTTGGCTTCGTTGGCGGTAAAAGCACCGGCGGAAGAGCCCTTGCGGCCGATCTGATCCTGCATGGCGATGGAGATGCCCGGCTCATAGTGGGCAGCCAGATCCACACTGCAAGCAGTCGCCGCCACCCCGGTGATGGCACGGACGCGACCGGCATAGGCGTTGGCTCTGCCATCGAAGGCTTTGTCCAAGGCTTCGATATAGGGAATGGCATCGGCGGAGAGGGCTTTGTCGCAGTTGATGGAGCCGCAGACGACGATGACGTTTCGGTCTGGATCACCCAACTCGGCGGCGTCGGCGGTGGAGGCGGTTTTGGTGTCATCCGCACCAGAGCCGCTGTCGTTGCCGACTTTGATGAAAAACACCTGCCCCTCTACCGTCATCTGGTCCTCCATCTCACCGGCGATAAACATTTTAATCAAAAAAACCGCTGAGTTGGATTGATCAGCCATTTCATCGGCAATCACACCGTTGGTGGTATCCTTAAAATAGAGCAGGACCGGGGTGACGTCGCTGACTTCGGCAAAACTGCCATCGCCGGGAAAATAGCCCTTTTGCGTACGAAACTGCATGAGAGCGTCTTCCCAGGATCGGGTCCAGTGGACAAAATTTTTGATTTTGGAGCTGCCAAGCACATCCTTGCCCGCCATGACGGCTGACAGGATCATGCCGATGATCACCAGGACCACCGCCATTTCGATCATGGTAAAGCCGCCTTGACCATTTTTGATGCTGCGTTTGTGCCATCTGCTCAGCATGATCTTTTCTCCTGGATACGATAGGCCTTCCAGGAATGGCTTGGTGCGGCCCCTCCCGGGTGATTTTGATAATGGCTCCCCCCAACGCTCCGGCATGGATCGACCCGAGTCAGGCTGTTTGGTGGAGACAAGGGATGGAGAGTGGGGAAAGGGCGCATGATTTTTCCTCAAAAGCTGGACTATTTTTTCGGTGCAGCCCAGCCGTGGCAGAAAAAATGGATTGGAAAACAAATAACCTTTGATTCTATGCGGGCATTCTCCCCAGGTCAACTCACCCCCAAGGGTAGAAAGCTTGAAAAAAATTCAAGCAATAACAGATCGTTTTATCATGAAATCAACGGCAACTGCCTGCTCTTGGCTTTCACACAGTGTTACACGTTTTTTTGAGCCAAACACCTCAAACCTCACCACAAACAGACTTGTGTTTCCTTCCCCCCCCCAAATCGAGAAGATGGCCTCAGGGGCTGTCAGGCTCCAGACCTGTCAAACCATGTGACAAAAAACAGGGTTTTCCCCTCGCTTTAACCGGTTTTCGCCCGCTATCTTGGAGCGATTCGATTCATCGAATTTATCAAAAAAAGACTGTATGGATTCCTGGGAATAAAGCCACCCAATTTATTGAATACCGTCCGTACCAGAGATAGGGTTCCATCCCTGATCAAGGGAAAGCACCATTCTGGAGCGTTTGCCGGTATTCACGACTGAAAAAATGGACATGAAGCCACACCACCCTCAAATGGGATTCCGTGGTACGGCTCTACTCTTGCTGGCCTGCTTTCTGGCTTGGCTGGGGTGGGGCGTTCTGCCCTCTTCAACAGGCTTGGCCGCCCCTTCAGTTCAAAAAATCTCCATCGCCTATTCCGAAGACTCCATTCCCTTCCACTATACCGGAGATAACGGTCAACCTGCGGGAATGATCATCGACCAGTGGCGTCTTTGGTCTAAAAAAACCGGTATCACCATCGACTTTAAACCCGCCCCCTGGGACGAAACTCTGCGCATGGTGGCCGATGGTCGGGCCGATGCCCATGCCGGGCTTTTCCATAACGCCGAACGGGACCAATATCTCGACTATGGTGCGGCCTTGACCCGCACCGACACCCACGTCTTTCTCCACAAGGCCCTCCCCCCCATCACCACCCTGGCGGACCTGACGGCTTATCGCATCGGGGTTTTGGCCAAGGATTATGTCGAAGGTTTTTTAAAGGAAAAAATCCCCACTGCCACCATCATCGGCTATTCCACCTACAACGAAATCATGGAGGCTCTGGACAGCGGGCATCTGCGGGCCTTTGCAGCGGATACCCCCACCGGCATCTTTCATCTGCAACGTTACGGGCTGGCCGGGGATTTTGCCTTTCCCGACGGCAATCTGCTCTATTCCAACGACTGGTTTGTGGCGGTACAGGATGGCAACCATGAGTTGCTCGACATGATCAACCAGGGCATGGCTCTGATCAGCGACAGCGAACGACGGGCCATCAAGCGACGCTGGGCCTCGGGAGAGATCGAAAAGGGAGGGGATGCCCTGATCATCGCCATCGATCGCTCCTATCCACCTCTCACCTTTCTCAATGCCCAGGGCAAACCCGCAGGCCTGTTGGTGGATCTCTGGCGTCTTTGGTCCAGGACCACGGGACGCCAGGTTCATTTTCAGGCCTCCAGTTGGGTCGATACCCTGGAGCGGGTCCGCTCCGGGGTATCCGACGCCCACTCCGGTCTCTTTCACTCCCCCGAGAGAGCCCAGTGGCTCGATTTTTCCCAACCGGTCTATCAAGTCGCCACCAGCCTCTATCTGCCGGTTGCCAAAGGGGAAATCAAAGGGCTTGAAGAGCTGCACGGCCAACCGGTGGGAGCGGTTGAAGGCTCCTACCAGGAAGCCTATCTAAGAGCCAATCATCCCGCCATCCAAATCATCACAACAAGCTCCGAGGAGATGTTGATCCGGGCTGCCCGGGAGGGTCGCATTCAGGCCTTTTTGGCAGAGGATCCCACCATCGACAATCTACTCTCCTCCCTGGGAATGCAGGGGGAGATCGTACGTTGGGGGGAGCCGCTCTTTCGCAACGACGTATTGGCAGGCATTCCCAAGGGTAACGTCTCTCTCGTACAGGAGATCGACCAGGGGTTTGCGGCCATGGCTGGTGAAAAACTCCTCGCCCTGGAAAAACGTTGGATTCCGGATGCCTCCCAGCGCTTTTTTGAAACCCGGAAAAAAAAGGTCATCCTGAGCGAAACCGAAAAGAGCTGGCTCAAGGAGCACCCCACAGCCCGGGTGGGAGTGGAGACCGACTGGCCCCCCTTTGATTTTGTCGCAGATGACCAACCCCAGGGCTATGCCATCGATCTACTTGAATTGGCGGCCCAACGAGCTGGGTTGGTCCTGGATCTCATCCCGGGGGAGAGCTGGGCCGATATTATGGCGAGCTTCCGGAAAGGGGATCTGGATATTTTGCCCGCAGTGGTGGAAACCGACGCCCGCAAGTCATTCATGGCCTTCACCCGCCACTATCTCACCATTCCTACTGTGGTGGTGACTCGGGACAATCAATCCAACATCAGCGGGCTGGATGACCTCAATGGACGCACTCTGGCGGTAATCGATGGCTTTTATTATGTTGGCCTGATCGCCTCGGACTACCCCAAGATCAACCTGAAAAAAGTGCCCGGCACCCTCCAGGGGCTGGAAGCGCTCCTCTACGGCCAGGCCGACGCCTTCATCGGCAGCCAGATTGTCATCGACCAAACCCTGAAGCAACATGCCCTGACCGGTATCCGCCTGGTGGGCGCTTCGGGCCTCGACGAAAAACAGCCCTTTCGCCTGCACATGGGGGTACCCAAAGGCAAAGAGGCCCTGGCAGCCATTCTCCAGAAAGGGCTTCAGGCCATCACCCCGGACGAACTTTCAGCACTGCGTAACCGCTGGATTGGGGAGGTTTACCCAACCAACGGCCCGGGTGGCGCCCAAATGCTTCTCACCGAGGAGGAAAATGCCTGGCTGGCCCGCCACAGGGAAATCCCCATCGGCGTGGATGGTGCCTGGCCCCCCATCGATTTTTTGGATTCTCAAGGAGCCTATAACGGCATAGCGGCTGATTTTCTCAAAATTTTGGAACAACGGCTGGGGATCACCTTCCAAACCAACCCCGGCCCCACCTTCAAGGAAATGTTGAACCGGGTGATGACGGGTAAACTCAAGGTGGGCATTCCCATCTCTCTCAAAAAGGAGCGGGCAGAACATCTCCATTTTACCGAGCCCTTCTTTGACGTTCGCTACACCATCACCACCCGGGAGGGGATAGAGGATATCTCCGGGCTTAACGACCTGGCCGGACGCAGCGTGGCCGTTGAAGATGGCTATTTTTTGATGGGAAAACTCAAGGAAGAGCATCCCAGCATCAAGATTGTTCCAGCCGAAAACACCCTCAAAGCCCTCCAGGCGGTCTCCTGGGGTAAGGCAGATGCCTATGTGGGCAACCAGGCCGTCGCCCAATGGATCGCCCGGGAAGGACAACTGACCAACTTGAAATCGGTCGCCGATTCGGGCTATCCCCCCAACCCCCAACGCTTTGCCGTGCACAAAGATCCCAAATGGCAGCCCCTGGTGGCTATTTTGAACAAGGGCTTGGCCTCCATCTCCCTGGCCGAAAGGCAGGAGATCATCCAGCGCTGGATTAGTGGCCATGGCACCTCCCGGGAGCGTGGCAATATCGTCAAACTGACGCCCGAAGAGCAAGATTGGCTGGCCAAACATCCTGACATTCGTCTGGGGGTGGACCCGGATTGGGCCCCTTTTGAATTTATCGACGAGGCGGGCCGCTATAAGGGGATCTGTGCTGACTATGTCGCTCTGATCAACCAGCGCCTGGGGTTGAGCCTGACCCCGGAGCCCACCAAGCTGTGGACCGAGGTCATTCGCAAGGCCCAGGATAAAAAACTCGACGTTCTACCCTGCGTGGTGGATACCAAAAAACGCCGGGGTTATCTCAATTTTTCCCAGCCCCACATCACCATTCCCTGGATGATCATCACCCGCAAGGATGCTGCCCTGATCAGCGGTATTCAGGATTTGACGGGGACCAAAGTGGCGGTGGTGGACTCCTATTACACCCACGACCACCTACAGACCCGCTATCCCGAACTCCCCTTGTTCGTCGCCAAAAACACCCGGGAAGGCCTGGAAGCGGTCTCTGTCGGCAAGGCCGACGCCTTTGTGGGCAACTTGGCCGCCATCAGCCACCAGATCGAAAAACGCAATCTTTCCAACCTCAAGGTGGCGGCCCCCATGACCGGCAGCCAGGATAGCCTCCACTTTGCAGTGCGCAAGGATTGGCCCCAGCTCATCACCATTTTCAACAAAGCACTCAGATCGATCACCCCCGAGGAGCACAACGCCCTGCGCAAGCGCTGGTCTTCGGTCACCTATGACGGCATCGACATGGCCCAGGTGAAGCGGATATCGGTTCAGGTGGGAGTGGTGGCACTGCTGATCTTTGGGGTCATTCTTTTTTGGAACCGCCGGCTGCAACGGGAAATCCAGGAGAGAAAACGGGTCGAAGCCGAAAATGCCATCGCCCATCAGACCCGTAGCGCCATCAATGAACTCCTGCAAAGTGCTCTGGAAAATCCCCTGGATGAAGTGCTGGAACGCACCCTCTCCATTATCCAGGAGGTGCCCTGGCTCTCCATGGATGCCCGGGGGGCGATCTTCCTGGTGGATGACGACACCACTGGTGAGTTGATCCTCAAGGCCCACCGGGGGTTGCCGGCGGAGATCACTCAAACCTGTGGTCAGGTTCCTCTGGGGGCGTGCCTGTGTGGTCGGGCGGCCTTGCAGGAGGGGATTATGATGGAAACCAGCGAAAGCCATCACCACGACCGCACCCTCCCGGGTATCGGCATCCACGGTCACCGCCTGGTTCCCATCCGCTCTCGCAACCGCACCCTGGGGCTGATCAATCTCTATGTGCCCCACGATCACGCCCCCCACCCCCGGGAAAAGACCTTTTTAACCGCCATCGCCAACACCCTGGCGGGGGTGATCGAGCGTCGCCGGGCGGAGCGGGCTCTGGCCCAGGCCAAGGAGGCCGCCGATACCGCCAACCGGGCCAAGAGTGAATTTTTGGCCAACATGAGCCACGAAATTCGCACCCCGATGAACGCGATCATTGGTCTCAGCAATCTCTCCCTGCAAACCGATCTGACCGACAAGCAGCGGGATTATCTGGAAAAGATCGACGCCTCCTCCCACGGTTTGCTGGGCATCATCAACGACATTCTGGACTTTTCCAAAATCGAGGCCGGCAAGCTCGATATCGAATCCATCCCCTTCAGCCTCGATGAAGTGCTGCAACGCCTGGCGGATCTGGTGGGGATCAAAGCGGCGGAAAAGGGGCTGGAGCTTCTTTTTGCCAGTGATCCCAATCTGCCTGATCCCCTTCTGGGAGACCCCCTGCGCCTGGGGCAAGTGCTCACCAACCTCACCAACAATGCCATCAAGTTTACCCGGCAAGGGGAGGTGATGGTGCGGGTTTCCCTGCTGGAGCGCGCGGGAGATCAACTCAAAATTTGTTTCGCCATCCAGGATAGCGGCATCGGCATGACCGAAGCCCAGGTGAGTCGGCTGTTTCAATCCTTCACCCAGGCCGATGGCTCCACAACCCGTAAATATGGCGGCACCGGGCTGGGGCTGGCTATCAGCAAACGCCTGACAGAATTGATGGGGGGGGAGATCCAGGTCAAGAGCACTCTGGGGGAGGGGAGTGCATTTGCCGTGACCGTCACGTTGGGATGTCGCCCGGATGCCGTCGCCAAACCCTTCAGACCACCGGAAGATCCCCATCACCTGAAAGTGCTGGTGGTGGACGAAAACAGCTCTGCCCGGAAGGTTTTGGAAGAAATATTGGCCTCCTTTTCCCTGCCCATGGTCACCACCGCTTCCCCCTCGGAGTTGGCATCGATTCTAATCACCGACTCAGAAGGGTACGGGGTTGATCTGCTACTTCTGGAGTGGAGCCTTGCCAAGGCCAATAACCGGGAGTTGGTCGATCGATTGCGCCGACACAAACGTTTCACCAGCAGCCGGATTCTGTTCATGGCTCCCCCCACCATTGATGAGGGAGACATTACCCGAATTCACAAAACAGCGTTGGAAAACCTAGTCATCAAGCCCGTCAACGCCTCTTCCCTGTATGATGCCATTATGGATCTCTTCGGCCAGGAAGCCCGCAAGCGCTCCCCCTGGCGTCCCCGGGCGGCTTCCAGCCCCACCCGGCTCAAGGGGCTCTCCGGTATTCGCGTGCTGCTCGCAGAGGATAATCTCATCAACCAGCAGGTAGCCCGGGAGGTATTGGAAAAAGCCGGTGTTCAGGTCACCATTGCCTCAGATGGATTTGAAGCTTTGGCTGCGGTCAAGGAGCAGGAATTTCACGCTGTGCTCATGGATGTTCAGATGCCGGGAATGGATGGCTATGCCGCAACCCGGGCGATCCGGAAACTGCCGGACGGCGATCAGCTCCCCATCATCGCCATGACCGCCCACGCCATGGCCGGAGACCGGGAAAAATGTCTCGCCCATGGCATGAACGATCATGTCCCCAAGCCAACGGAACCGACACATCTCTATCAGGTGCTCCTGCGTTGGGTGGAGCCTGGGGCTGAGGGGGGTGACCTGGTGGCAGGACAGGAAGAGACCCTTACCGAAGAGCCAGAAGAGGAGCTTGCCGAAAACTTCCAGGGGATCGACCTGAAAATCGGCCTGCGCCGGGTGGGGGACAACCGCAAGCTCCTGGTCAAGCTCCTGCTGGAGTTTCACAACGACTATCAGGATGGCGCTACACGGATTCAGGCAGCTTTGGCAAGTGGGGATAACGAAGAAGCCCGGCGGCTGGTCCACACCATCAAGGGAGCAGCGGGGAGCCTGGGGGCGGAATCAGTCAGCCAAGCGGCCATGCACCTTGAGTCCGCCCTCAAATCCGACCCACCCCAACAAACCGAAGAGATGCTGGACTCTTTCAGGCAGGCCCTGGCTTTGGTGATCGATGGTTTGGCAGCGTTGAAGAAAAAAAACCAGCCCGCAACGCCTGTCACCACTGCGGATACGACGACAAAAGCGATCGCGCTTGAAACAGTGATGCCGATGCTGGAAAATCTTGGAAAACTCCTGGAGCAGGGGAATGCCAGTGCCGCTCCGCTTTTGGCTGAGATCCGCACCCAAGCCCCCTCATCCCTCACCGAACCCCTTGCCACGTTGGAAGATCAGATCGACAATTTTGAGTTTGACGAAGCCCACGAAAGCTTGGTGAATTTAATCGACTATCTGGAGAAGGGCTGAGATGGCTTTGCGGTGTTATGAGCGGGAAGGGGGCTTGTCTGAGGGGAAAGGTGCAGGCGGTTGGCTGATCATCCTGATGACGACGCTTCTGCCTTTATTCTTTCTTCAGTCAGGCCACGCCGATGCTTTAAACCTGACAGAAGAAGAACGGGCCTGGCTGGCAGAACACCCGGTCATTCGCCACGCCCCCGATCCCGACTATGCCCCCTTTGAGTGGCAAAACAAGGCGGGCGAAACCGTCGGCATTGCTCCTGACTATCTGGCCCTGGTGGGACGCAAGCTCGGTATCCGCATCACCTCGGTCGAGAGCGACTCCTGGAAAAATTCCCTCCTGTCGGTGGAAAAGCGCCGGGGAGATCTGGTCACGGTGGCTACCAAAACCCCTGAGCGGAGTGAATATATGGATTTCACCTCGCCCTACGCCATCTTTCCCAACGTCATTCTGATGCGAGCCGACAGCTCCGGGAGCTATGACCTGGCCGGACTCAAAGGCAAAACCGTGGCCGCCATCGACGGCTGGGCCATGACCAGTTTTATCCGCAAGAATCACCCGGATATCCGCATCCAGCTGGTGGCGGGTGTCCAGGAAGCTCTGGAACAGGTCGCCATCGGTGAGGCGGATGGGGTACTCCTCAACATGGCCACAGCGGGCTATTGGATTGAGCGGCTTAAAATTACCAATCTGCGTATTGCGGGAAAGACGCAGTTTACCTACAAACTCAGTTTTGCCTCCCGCAACGACTGGCCCCAACTCCACACCCTCCTGGAAAAAGCGCTCCAGAGCATTACCGAATCGGAACGACAGACGATCTTCAACCGCTGGATCTCTCTGCGGGAGGAGGGGTGGCATCCAACTCCCCGATTTTGGATCATCTCCGGGATCACGCTACTGGTGGGATTGATGGTGCTGGTGCTGGTCTGGAACGACTCCCTGCGACGGCAGGTAGCCCGCAACACCGAAGAACTCCGCCAAGCCAAGGAGGCCGCAGAGCATGCCAACCAGGCCAAAACCCGTTTTTTGGCCAACATGAGCCACGAAATTCGCACCCCCATGAACGCCGTCATCGGCATGTGCCATCTGGCATTACAGACGGAGCTGACAGACAAACAGCGGGATTATATGCACAAAATCCAGTCCAGCTCGGATCGTCTGCTGGGGTTGATCAACAACATTGTCGATCTTTTTCGGGTGGAGTCGGGGCAGCTGCGCCTCTCCCCGGTCTCATTTCATCTGGACGATATATTGGAAAAACTGGCCATCCAGCTGGGGCCTGAGGCGGAGAGCAAAAATCTGGAGCTGCTTTTTTCCCACTCTCTCCCCCCTTCGTTCACCCTGATGGGGGATGCCACCAGGCTGGAGCAGATTCTTTTCAACCTGATCGAAAATGCCATTAAATTTACCCAGGCAGGCAAGGTGCTGGTGGCGGTGGAAACCCTCGATCAGCTGGACGCCCGAGCCAACATTCGTTTTGCCATCACCGATACCGGCATCGGCATGACCCAGGAAGAGATGGCCCAGCTGTTTCAACCCTTTACCCAGGTGGATGGTTCCACCACCCGTCAGTTTGGCGGAGTGGGGCTGGGGCTGACGGTGAGTCGGCGATTGGTGGAGCTGATGGGGGGAGAGCTGACGGTGGAGAGCGTCTCGGGAAGAGGCAGCACCTTCAGCTTTCAACTCTCCCTGGAGGGCATGATCCAAGAGCGGGAAGCCCTGGAAAAATCGTTAACCAATCTCAACGGCTTGCATCTGCTGGTGGTGGACGACAACGAAGGAGCACGGGCCATCTTCAAGGAGATGCTGGAAAACATGGGGGGGCGGGTGACCCTGGCGGAATCGGGGGAGGGGGCTCTGGTTCAGCTCGCCGGGATGACGGGAGAGGAGAATCCTCATCGGATCGATGTCATTTTGATGGATTGGAAAATGCCGGGTCTGGACGGCATCGAAACTGCGCAAAAAATTCAGGAAAATCCCGACACTGCCCCTCTCCCCATCATTCTGGTCTCCGCCTTTGGTCGGGAGCGGGCGTTGCGGGCCGCCTCCAACATTCAGCTGGCTGGGGTTTGCCAAAAACCGGTCACCCCCACCGAGCTTCTCAGCATGGTGGCCAAGGCGACTGTCGGCCTCGCCACCCCGGGTCGAGAGCGCCAGGACAACCTCCAGGAGGGGAATTTATTGACCCCGGAAGAGACCCAAGCCTTATACCCCCTGCTGAATCAACTCAGCCAACATTTGGAGCAGGGCAACGCCCTGGCGGTAAAAGGCGTCGCAGATATTCGGGATCGATTGGGGCCCGGTTTTCGGCGGCCTCTGGATCGATTATTGTTGCAGATCGAAAACTATGACTTTGACGAGGCGGTCGAAACAGTGCAAGAAATCAAGGAGAAGCTCACTTTGGCAGGGGGGGATTCGCCATGATCCATTCTTCAGGAAAAACCATTCTGGTGGTGGATGATGAACGCCTCAACATCAATATTTTGGTGGATCTCCTGGATAAGGAGTTTACCGTATTGGTAGCCAAAAGTGGTGAGCAGGCCTTGAAGCGTGCCCACGGCAAACCCGCCCCGGATTTAATTCTTCTCGACATCATGATGCCCGGCATGAACGGCTATGAGGTGCTGGATCAACTACAAAAATCGGAAGCCACCCGGGATGTTCCGGTCATTTTTGTCTCCGCTCTGGGGCAATCCGAGGATGAAACCCGGGGGTTCAAGTTGGGGGCGGTGGATTATATTTCCAAACCCTTCTGCCCGGAGGTCGTGCGCGCCCGGGTGCATACCCACCTTTCCCTGCGGGAGGCTTATCGCAACCTGAAACAGCAAAAGGAACGGCTGGATCGGGAACGCAACCTCATCGAGGAAATCATTCTCACCATGCGCCATGCCGGGCCACCCCTGGCTGCCAACATCGCCACCCTGATGACCCCTGTGGAAAAAACCGCTGGGGATATCATCTTGAGCGCCACCCGGCCTGACGGGGTGTTACATCTGCTCCTGGGTGATTTTACCGGCCATGGATTGCCCGCAGCCATTGGCGGCCCCATGGTGGATGAGCTTTTTTTGGAAATGACCGCCCGGGGGGAGAGCCCTGAGGAGATTTTGGGCCTGATGAATCGCAAGCTCCATCGGCGACTGCCTGCGGATATTTATATGGCGGCGCTTTTTTTGGAGTGGCACAAAAAAGACCGGAAGCTCTGTCTCTGGAATTATGCCATGCCGGACATTCTCATTTTCAGGGATGGGGGGCTTCAGGACAGCTTTATATCGAAAGATCTCCCCCTGGGGGTGGTGGCTGAGTTGAACACCCGCTGTCACGCGCACTTTCAGGCCCAGGCGGGGGATCGCATCTATGCCTCTTCCGATGGGGTGATCGAAACCCCCAGGGAGGGGGATCAGGAACTGTTCGGCATGGAGCGGCTGGTGGAGACCCTGGGCCACCACTCCATCGACAAGCTTCAGGCACAACTGGATGCTTATCGGGGCAGTGGTGAGCAGACCGATGACATTACCCTGGTGGAACTCACCTGCCAGTAGGTTAAGCCATCGTTTTTAACAAAACGACATCCGCTCTAGCGGCCAAGTTGTGGGAGGAAGCGTCATGGAAAACAGCCAAGGGTGTGTTTTGGTGGTTGATGATGAACGACTCAACATCAACCTGCTCGTGGATCTGCTCGGGAAAAGCCACACGATGTTGGTGGCCAAAACCGGGGAGCAGGCGCTCAAGCGGGCCATGGGGAATCCTACGCCGGATTTGATTTTGCTCGATATCATGATGCCCGGGATGGATGGTTTTGAGGTGTTGCGGCGGCTGAAGGCAGCAGAAAAAACCCGGGAGATACCGGTGATTTTTGTCACCGCGATGGGGGAGGTGGATGATGAAACCCGGGGGTTTGAGTTGGGAGCGGTGGATTATATCACCAAGCCCTTTTCCCCTCCGGTGGTGAAGGCCCGGGTAAGAACGCATCTATCGTTACAACAGGCCCATCAGCAGCTGGCGGATCATAATCATCGTTTGGAGGAGATGGTGGTGGCGCGCACCCGGGAGCTGGCTTTGACCCAGGATGTGACCATGCACAGCTTGGCTTCGTTGGCGGAGACCCGGGACAACGAAACCGGCAACCACATCCGCCGCACCCAGCATTATGTGCGTTTGCTGGCGGAACGGTTGCAGGATCATCCCCAATATCGGGATTTTCTCACCGACAAAACCATCGATATGATCTTCAAGTCCGCCCCGCTCCACGATATGGGCAAGGTAGGGGTGCCGGATAAAATTTTGCTGAAGCCGGGCAAGCTGGATGACGATGAATTCACCATCATGAAGGGTCACACCACCTTGGGGCGGGATGCCATCGACACCGCTGAGGGATCTCTGGGGGTGGGGGATTCGTTCCTGCGTTTTATCCGGGAGATCGCCTATACCCACCACGAAAAATGGAACGGCAGCGGCTATCCGGAAGGGCTCAAGGAGGAACAAATCCCGGTGTCAGGCCGCCTGATGGCCATCGCCGATGTCTATGACGCCCTCATCAGCAAACGGGTCTACAAACCCGCCTTCCCCCACGAAAAAGCGGTCGCCATCATCGCGGAGGGCAAAGGCAGCCACTTCGACCCGGTAATGGTGGATCTCTTCCTGGACATCGCCGAGCTGTTCAGAGAAGTCGCGCAAAAATATGCCGACCATCCGGAGCGGTGAGGGGGCAGAGATAGGCTGTCAGGGCATGTTGCAAATCAACCAGTTTACTTTTCACCACTCTTAATTTTAACGGCTTTTTCCTGCAACTTTTCCATAACCTTCTGGTATTTTTTTTGGGCTCTTTTCAGCAGTCTACCAACATCCAGCTCAGGACATTCTTTGGCTGAAAAGGCGACAATCCAGTCCGGTTTCTCCTTATAAAGCAAACCCCACCCCATTGCCTGACGGGCCAGCCCCATGGTGACATATGGATTGGAACAATAGAGATTTTCAGCAAGATGAACGACAAGATTTTTTTGGTAAGCTGTTTTGTCCAGAACAGTTGGATAGGTTCCCAGGTTTTTTTCAAAAAGAGTAGCTGAATGATCATCGAACAGAGCATTACCTGAATCGGTGACTTTGTACTGAGACGCCCAGCCCCGTGCTCTCGGGCCAGCACTTCGACCACCGGAACCTCCATCAAGAGAGACTCAGGCGGTCCTACTCATGCTCAAGAGCCAATTATATCGCCAACATGCTCCATTCCGGGGTAATTTTAAACATCCGGGCGCACCACACCCGCCAGTCCCCCATGAGCCTCCCGGTCCGCCACCTTTTGCAGCCCGATGGGGCAGCTATCCGAAGGCAATCCGTTCATACACCCGTTCGAAAGCCTCGAATGCCGGACAAAGCCGTCCGAAACGCAGCTTCAGACGCCGACCGCTTCTGACCAGACGCGCTGCCAGGGTGATCAACTCCTGGATCACCGTCTTCAGACGGCGGCGTTTGGCCGGGTGCCGCACCGGGTAAGGAAAAAGGGGGCGGTGACGTTTACCCGAAAGACCGCTTCCCACTCCACCGGCTTATACCCCTCCAGGG
>JADFZT010000045.1 GCA_015232395.1 Magnetococcales bacterium
GAAGCAGTCAGCCAAGCCCAGATCCAGATGTTGGATGACAAGCTCAATACCCTGCGGGAAAAACTACAGCACTCCCGGCGGCGGTAACGCCGATACCGTGAGCCTCATCACCGATGTGCAACTGGTGATCACCGCCCACGGCTTCGACGCCAAGGCGCTGGCCATGGCCACCTTTGGGGAATCCGGCGCCATCACCGGCGCATCGGTCACCGATGAATCCCATACCGCCTATCTCGGCGGGTATCTCCGGGCGGTTGAAGGAGTAAGCCTCACCGCCGTCTCCATCACCCAGGGCGTCACCCCCCTGGTGGAAGGGACCGACTTCGAGATCAAAGGCGGCGGCGTGCGTATTCTGCCGGGAGCGACCAACGTAACCGACGGCGACACCGTGCTCATGAGCTACACCCACGCCAATTCCACCACCGTGGAGGCGATCCTGAACGCCGGCAAGGAGTATCGATTCGCCTTCGACGGCTTCAACCAGGCCAACGACAACACCCCGGTGGTGCTCGATGTCTGGCGGGCGAAAAATACTCCGTCCTCCATTGGTCTCGTCACCGACGACTTCGGCAACATCGAGTTCACCTTTGATGTGCTGAAAGATGACTCCAAAACCGGGGCCAACATTTCCAAGTTCTTCAAGCTGAACCAGGTGGAGGCGTAGATCATGTCCATGCTGATCGCCAAAGAAGTCAACGGCATCAACTATCACGTCCAGCGCATGACGGTCCGGGAGATTTACGATCTTTTTGATCAGGCCGTTCGGAAGCCGGATGACGATGCCTCAGTCGAGCCAGAGTCCCCGGATTGGATCGGCAATACCCTGTTTGAGGAGGTGACCATCCGGGACATTCTCACCTTCACCGACCTCGTCCGTGAGCAACTCATGGAGATGTATCCGGTTGATGTGGAGGGGATCATCGCCGAGGTGAAAAAGGAAAACCCCCATTTTTTCGCCGCGTGCGGTCGCCTGGAGAAAGCCGGGAAGCAGTTGGATCGGGTGCTGATCGAATCCGCTTCAAACGCTTCCGGTCCGCCATCTTTACCTTGACCCGTCTCGGTCATTCCGGCGTCTGGGATTACCCCTGGGGGGTGTTCCTGGACGCTCTGGAATTCGAACACGATCTCGCCAAGGAAACCGACTGAACCATGGCCAGCACCCAGGCAGCGTTGGAATTCGTCATTCGCGCCAATGACGACGAGTTGCGCTCCAGCATCACCCGTATGGAGTCCGACTTCCGGCGCGGCGTCCAGGGCATGGCCAGCGCTGCCCAGACCCAAGCCAGAAAAATCACCCAGGCGCTTTCCGACATCCAGGGATTCCGGGATCTGAAAAAGCAAATTCAGGAGACCGAAACCCAGTGGCGGGACGCCACCCGGGAGGTAGCCCGGCTTGCTCGTGGCATGCGCGAGACCGAAACCCCCACCCGCCAGATGACCCGTGAGTTCGAACGGGCCAAACGGCAGGCCAAGGGGCTCAAGGATCAGCTGGAGAGTCAGCGGGAATCCCTGCACCGGATGCGGGGCTCCCTGCGCGAGGTGGGCGTTGATACTGCTCGCCTTGGAGAGAGCCAAGATCGCCTCCAGCGGGAGATGCGCGAGGCCACCCGTGAGGTACAGGAACAGACCCGGGTGGCCCGGGCTTTTTCCACCATCGGCGTGCGATCCATGCGCGACGTGGAAAATGAGGTTCAGCGTTTGGAAGCTGCCTACCGGGAGCTTTCCCGCTCTGGGCGAGTCTCCGCCACCGATCTCAACCGGGCCCATCAGCAGATGCAGCGCCGGGTCCGTGACCTGCGCGGGGAAATGACTGGGCTCAACCGCTCCATGGGCGGCCTTGGTTCCACGGTCAAGGGGCTGGTGGCCGCCTATGTCGGGTTCGAGTCCATTCGCGCCGCCTCCGGCTTCATCAAGGATTCTATCCTCACCTACGCCAATTTCGATGATGTGATGCGGCAGGTGGGGGCCACATCCGGGGCCACCAAGGAAGAGCTTTCTGGATTGACGGAGTTGGCCAAGGAGATGGGGGCATCGACCCGCTTTTCCGCCACCCAGGCGGCAGAGGGGTTGAAGTCCATGTCTCTGGCCGGGTTGTCGGCCAGTCAGCAAATGGCGGCCTTGCCCAAGGTGTTGGAACTGGCGGCCGCCGGATCGGTGGATCTGGAGACCGCCGCCGGTATCGCCACCACGGCGCTCGCCCAGTTTGGATTGGAGGCGTCGGATCTCTCCGAGGTCAACAACATCCTGGTCACCGCCTTCACCAATTCCGCCACCAACATTCAGGATTTGGGATTGGCCATGCAGTATGCCGGTCCCGTGGCCAAAGCGGCCGGGGCCAATTTCAAGGAGACCGCTACCGTCCTGGCGCTCCTCGCCAAAAATGGTTTCTCGGGAGAAAAGGCCGGCACGGCTCTCCGGGCCGCCTATGCCCGCCTATTGAATCCAGTAACCAAGGCCAAGGAGGCTATCGCTCGCTTGGGCCTGAAAACCCGGGCCGCCTCCGGGCAGTTGCTGCCCATGACCCAGATCCTGCGCAACCTGAAATCGGTGGGAGCAGACGCCGCCGACATGATCCGGATCTTCGGGGTGGAGGCCGCGCCGGCGCTGACTTCTGCCGTAGGCATGAGTTCGACTGCCTTCGAGGAACTGGTCGCCAAATTTCAGGACATGGGCAACGTCGCCGGAGATGTGGCCCAACAGATGGAAGCCGGTATGGGCGGTTCTCTCCGCTCCCTGGAGGCGGCCTGGGAAGGGGTCAAGATCTCTGTCGGCGAGGCCATCGATCAGCAGGGTTCTTTGAAACTGGACGAATTGGTCCAGGCCATCAACGAGAATAAGGACGCCATCGTCGAGTTGGCCCTGGCCGGGGTGGATCTGGCCGCCATGCTCGCCAAGGTGGCCCTGGAGGTCGGGCAGTTTCTTCTGGAATGGAAGGACGTGATCGCCGTCCTGGGCACTGTAGCCCTGACCGTGAAGGCGGTCACCACCGCCACCAAGGTGCTCACCGCCATCCGCACCGCCCAATGGTTTCTCACTGCTACCACGGCGGCCACCACCTTCACGGTGGCGGTGGGCGCGCAGGGATTGGCCGGGGCGTTGGTCCTGGCCCGAACCCGGCTTTTGGCTCTTGCCTCTGTCAACATGGCCTCCTTCTTTTTCTCCGGCGCCACTGGCATTCGAGGCATGGCCTTGGCGTTGGGAAAATTCGGGCTGGTGGGCGCTGCGGCCGCAGCAGTCGGGTCGCTCGGATATCTCGCCTACCAATGGTGGCAGACCAAAAAAGCCGAAGACGCCGCCGCCGAATCCACCAAACTGGCTGCCGATACCCAGGGACGGTTGGCCGCCAGATTGAAGGAAATCTCCACTCAACTCGGGATCTCCATCCCGGATATGGCGACTTTCAATCGCTTGCAGAAAGAAGGCGTCATCATCGCCGACGAAGCCGCCGGGGGTTGGCGCTTGGCCGCCAAGGCGGTCACCGATGGGCTGCGACAGCAAAGGCAGGACGCCCAACAGACCGCGCAGCAGCTCCAGGACCTGACCCGGCAGCGGGAATCCGCTGAGAGAAATCTTGTCACCCTGGAGCAACAATTGGCGGAGGAGAAAAAGCGCCTGGCCAGGGAGGTGTTGACCGAAAAGATCCGCGCCGCCGAGCAATCGGTTCAGGCCACCGAGCGTGCCGTCCAGCAGAGCCTGGAGGCGGAAAAGCGCCTAGCCGCCGAAATCCAGTCCCTGGAGGAGAAAAAGCGTTCTGCGCGCATGTCCACCGAGGACAAGGTCCGGGCGCTCTTGGAACGCAACATGTCCGACCGGGAGAAGGAGGCCTCCCGTGCGGCGGCCGCCCTGCAAAAACTGGAAGAGGCCCGCAAGATCCTCTCCCAGGAGAACCTCTCCGAGAAGGACGCCAAATGGGCCGAAACCCTGGCCCGAGGAGCCCAGGACGCCTATTCAAATTTGACCGATACCAGCGTAGCGCTGCGAGGGGTGCAGGATGCCGGAGACGTTCTCGAATCGCTCTACCAACGTCAGGAGCAATCTGCCCGCGAGGCGCTCTCCGCCCAACAGCAGGGTACCGCTTCTCTCACCCAGCAATTGGAACAGGCCAAGGCCACCGTGGCTGGCCTCAAGGCGGAGATGGACGCCATCCCGGAAACGAGCAAAAAAACGGTGGAGCTTCAGGCCCAGGTGGATCAGGCCCGTTCGGCTTTGGCCGAAATCGAAAACCAGATGGACGCCATCCGGGACAAGACCGTCACCGTGACGGTGCGCACGGTGGAGGCCAAGGCTGCTGGCGGCATGGTGGGCTTGGCCCGAGGCGGAAGGCTGCCCGGTTATGGCGGCGGCGACCGCATACCGGCCCTGCTTGAAGCCGGGGAGATCGTCATCCGCAAGGAGCGCTCCCGGGTGTTCCGGGATCTACTCTTGGCCATCAACTCCGCGCCCATGGATACGGTGCGCCGGCTCCTGCCGCAACTGCCGGGGTTCCAGAACGGCGGCATCGTCAACCACATCGCCATTCCACCGCTGCCGAGGCTGGCCCTGGCCGGCGGCGGGCAGGTCGCCAATCCCCCGGTGGAAGGCGTGGTACGGCTGGATCTATCCATGAACGGACGGCCCGCCGCATCCATCACCAGTCCTCGGCAGCAGGTGCGGCAGCTGGTGGATGCTTTGAAAGAGCTTCAGCGCGGAACGTTCTGATCATCCCATGAAGACGAATTCCATGGCCGCCTTGAGCGGCTTTTTTAATGCCCGGAGCCCGCCATGAAGAAACTCGGAGATTTGGTTCTGCCGGACTCCATCCAGTGGACTGATCGCCATGACTGGTCCCCGGTGGCCATGGAGACGGCCCGAGCACTGGGGGGAACGCCCGTGGTCTGGTCCCAGCCATTTTCCGGTGGCCAGCCCATCACCCTGGAGGCAACGGAAGATGTGACCTGGCTGGACCGGGCGACGGTGGACGCCATCCGCGCCATGGCCGCCCAGGCCGGGGCCTCTTTCATCCTGATCTGGGAAGCTGAAATCTACACCGTCATGTTTCGCCACGACGACCCGCCAGCGGTCTCATTCCAACCGCTTTGGCCGCACTACGACCTTTTTACCGGAACCCTGAAACTGATGACCGTCTTATAACGGAGGACGCCCGATGCCTGTTCAAGCCTCAGAGTTGAAGTTCTACAAAGCCGCCACCGTCGGCGATACCAGCAGCAACGGCGGCCGCATGTCCGCCAACGAGATCGCCGATGGGGTCAAAAACAACGTCTGGCCCGATGTGCCCCAGGGGGAGCGTTTGGCCGGCTCCACCAAATACCGCAAGGTGTTTTTCAAGGTGGCCAATGATGACGACACCAAACTGATCAACCCGCGTTTGTTTGTGGAAACGCCGACCCCGGGCGACGACCGGGTGTTGATTTTCCCGGGCACCCAGACCGATACCCAGGGGGATCTCACCGGAACCGTGCGCCAATACGGTGGTGGCTGGTTGGATGTGGACGTCTCCATCGGGGCCACCAGTATCGATGTCAACGTCGAGGCGGCTGCTGATGCAGTCTTCCAAAACGGCGACCTCGTCCGCATCTCCGACAAGGACGGGGTGGATGACGCTTCCGGCAACGTCGAGTTTGTCCGCCTGGATGCCACCACCGGCGTCACCTGGAACGGCGACAAGGCGACCCTCACGTTTGAGTCCGGCCAGTCCCTGCAGAGCGGCTATACCGCCGCCGGAACCCGAGTCTCCTCGGTGATCGAACCGGCGGACGTGGAAAGTTGGTGGGACAACTGGTCCGGTTCCACCGTGGCCGGGACCTATGACGGCAATGCTCCGACCACGCCGCCCGCCACCAACGTGCCCGTCACCGACTCCATCGGCTCCATCGAGCAGACATGGACCATCACCTTTTCCGACGCCAATAATTTTACTTGTGTCGGCGATACCGTTGGGTCTGTGGGTGGCTCATCTATCGTCAGCGGGGATTTCGCACCCAACAATGCGGATTTCGACAAGCCCTATTTTACGCTCCCCTCCATTGGCTGGGGTGGAACCTGGGCTTCGGGAGAGACCATTACCTTCCGCACCCATCCCGCCGCTGTGCCGGTCTGGTGGAAGCGCATCGTGCCCGCCGGAGCCAACAGCCTGTCGGCGGATAAAGTCGTCGTGGCCATCACCGGTGAATCCGCCTGATGAGCGAGATTTCCACCTCGCTCACCATCCAATTCAACGCCAGGGAGATCGACGAGCCCTTTGAACTGGTGGTGGACGATGACGACCAGAGCGGTTCCGCCCCGGTGCAAGTGGCCTACAGCCAGTTAACCTCCACCGTCTGCGGTTGGGGGCGGATCTGCTACGGCATGACCGAGATCACCCCCTTGTCAGTGGTGGAACCGGGGAAAAAACGCATCAAGCTCTACTGCTCCGAGCGGGTGGCCGGCACGGCCCGCCTCATGGTGGACGGCGGAACCGTCACCCTGGTGGGCCGCCGTTCCGAAGAGGTGATCGAAACCCTCACCTTCACTCGGGAGAACCGCAAGCGGCTGCGCTATTTCCATGACAGCCCCGACGTGGAGGTGATCGAACAGACCACCTTCCGGGATCTGGCCGGCAACACGGTGGATGCGCCCCGGTATGACCAGTCCCTGGGAGAGTTCTACGCGCCCCAGGGAGTAATCGGCGCGCTGGTGGTCCGTTTTGATTCTGGATACTCCCTGTTCGAGGTCACCTACGACAGTGGTCAATCCGTGGCCTCCGCCGCCCAGTTTGCCGAAATGCAGAGCGCTTGGCAGTCCGGCAACGTGGAGACTGCTGAAATCCCACCGGTCAGGGTTATCGCGCTTTCCGACTGGCATGCCGCCCAGGGGTCCTTTGAAAGAAAATTCTGGCCATCCGGAGCGCCGAGCATCTCGTTTCGGTCCAGTTCCTCTTCCAGAGACGATCAGTCCGAGGAGGAGGAAGAGGAAGCCGTGGAGGGTTTCTACCAGGAGGTTCCCGGCACCCGCCAGACCGTCGAGGAGCGGATCTACCATCCCGAGGATCCGGAGCAGTTCATCGACGTGGAAAAGACCATTTATCTGGAGGCCCGGGATTCCACCACCGGGCGGGTTTTCAAGCTCAGGCTCCTGAACAATGCCTCCGTTTGATATCGGGCCGTTCGACGCCATTACCGGTTTTCAGCTTCGGCCCACCATCCGGGGCTCCATCGAGATCGAGGGGTGGCAGCACAAGACTTATCAGTGGTGCTACGCCTTGTTCGTCACCGACAGCCCTATTGAGTGGAACGGGCGGCGGGTGCGGGTGAAAGGGTTGGTTTCTGGCGTTCAGCAGGAAGTGACCGCCCAGATTGGTGCCATGAGCGCCGGTTTGTCCGGTCTGCCGCCGCCCAGGTATTTCTTTTCGATTCAGGTGCTCAGCCAATACCCAAAACCGGGGGGTGGCGATGTGCCGACCCCTGGCACCTACCACGATTCGCCATGCCGTCAATTTTTTCCTTGGGCGGATGGTGAGGAAGCCGTGGCCACCCTGTTGGATTGAAGGCATGTCATGACACTTATCAAAGAACCGTTCTGCCTGGATCCGGAGACCATCGGCGCGTTCGCGGTCAATACCCCGTTTCTGATTGAGCACGAAGGCGTGGTGAAAATGCTCTTCATCGCCTCACTCAATGGCGATGACCACGAACGCAATTACGATCTCTGGCTCATGCCGAGCAAGAATGCCCAGCCCAGAAAGGTCTTGAGCTTCCATGACTGCGTCCACAACCCATGGGTGGTGCGGGAGAACGGCTTTTACAGACTCTACATCACGGTAATGGAGAATGCCTACGACCCGGCGCGGTACCGCAGCAGCATCCGCACGTTCACATCCACCGATCTGGTCAACTGGCGGCACGAGTCGGAGGTGATCGCCGGCAACGATACATTCCCCGAGGTGGAGGGGGTATCGGTAATCAAAGGCGAGGATGGCCGCTATGTGGGCTATTTCACCGTGGCCGCTGCTGGAGACAAAGGCCATCCGCGATTCTCCGAGAACTATACCGTCTTTTACGCTTACTCCGATGACGGCATCCGCTTCGGCGAATGGCACTGGCCCGAAGGGATGGACCCAGTTCCCAATGAGTCGGACCGTGGACTCTACAAACCCAATATCTACCGTGTCGGCCCATCGGACTACGCATGTTTCGTCTCGGTGGTTCCCTGGCTGCACCGGTTTCACCTGATGGTCTACCGCAGCCGGGATCTAAAATCCTGGGAAAAACTCGGTCCGTGGTTGCCGCCCAATCCGGAGCCGGGAACCACCCATGCGCTGAAGGCAACGCTGTTCCGGGGCCATCTCACCTATGCGCTCCGGGACCAGCGGTTCCGAACCTGGATCCGCACCGTGCCGGTAAATCTCACTGCTCTCTGCCCTGACTGGAAGCGGTATCACACGCCGTTTCGTCTCTGATCTCGATCTTTTTGAGGAATTTGCGCCATGGCTTTGCACTTTAACGATACCCTGCGGAATATCATTCTCAACAACATGCGCAGCTATATTGATGGATACTGCTACGTTTACAGCGGAACCCGACCGATCGGGCCGGATTACCCTCTGGCCGATGGCGTGCTTCTGGTCCAGTTCAATATTTCCTTCAATGGCGCCTCCGGCGGCAAGATCACCCTCTACAACGCTCCCATCGCCAGTGAGGTGGTGGCCACCGGCACCGCCACTTGGTTTCGGCTGATAGACGGCAGCTACAAAATGGATGGCGACATCTCCATTGAGGGTGGCGGCGGAGACGCCATTTTGGATAATGTCAACCTCACCGACGGGGAGATGGTCACCCTGAAGAAAATGGATTTCTCCGTGCCCAATCCCGCCTGATTTTTCCAAAGGCGCTGATCGATGGCCATCTCCAGACAGGTGAATTGCGCCTGGGCGCTTCGGACCGCTGGTGGGATCTCTGCGCCCTGGTCCGTCCGGGTTGATCGGGAAACATCAGCCCCCTGGTCGATCCGGGCGGGGACAGAATTGTCCGCCATCTGGTCACCCCTCCTGACCAGGGCCCTCACCACCCCCTGGAACCTGGAAGTTTCCCGTGAACTGGACAGTCCCTCGTCACTTCGTGTCAGCAACGGGGTGGATGCGCCATGGGGTGTTCATGTCGCTGGGGAGAGCATTGTTCCCTGGTCTCTGGGCGTTTCTCAGCAATTGGGCACGCCATGGGGAATCCAGGTTTCCCAGGATCATTCATCAAATTGGTCTTTGGGGGCTGGCCGATCTTTGACCGCTCGCCATGATCTGGGAGAGTTCGCCCAGGCTGGTCTTGTTGCCGACTGGTCCATAAGCGCCGCCCGGAAACTATCTGCTTCCTGGAGCATGGGGCTTGGCGTCACCCTGGTCTGTTCAATCATCCCGTAAACTGACCGCGCCATGGGCCCTGGCTGTTGCGCGTGGGATTGCCGATTCCTGGTCCATGGAATGCGGACGCAACCTTCGGGCAACCTTCGACCTCGGGGAGTTCGCCCGAGCCGGGGTCACAACGCCGTGGGCTGTGGATGTGGCTGGCGGGATCGTTTCCCCATGGTCGCTGAGCGTATCCAACACCCGGGTCGACTCCTGGTCCATCCAGGTCGATGGTTCCCTCGTCGCGCCCACAGCCATCCAGGTTTCCCAAAATCTCACCGCCCCCTGGCCAATTCAGGTGGCCGCCCGTCTTTCCGGATTTCCGGCACTGCTGGTCTCTGGCCAGCTTTCCGGAACCTTCGACTACCTGCCGCCTGAGCTTTCCTTTGAGAAAAACCTGCCACTGGCCTTTATCGCTGATCTGGCCGGATCCCACCTGCTGACCCAGGAATCGACGATTTCGTTTGCCTGCCAGGCGGAACTGAACGCCCGGGCCTGGGTGGTCTCGTTCGACCGGTCTTTGCCTCTGGCGCTGAATGCCCAATTTCAGGCCGACGCGAAACAACTGACCCTCTCCAACACCATCCCGGTGGGGTTTGATGCCGTTCTGGCCGCCGGAGCCCGGGAGATGGTGGCGGACAATCCGCTTCCTCTGGCTTTTGAAGCCGCCATGGATGAAGGGAACCGGTCGGTCCATGCGGATTTTGCTCTCTCGCTGACGATTGAGGCGAATCTGGCTGAAGGAAGCCGGTCGATCCATGCGGACATGGTTGTCCCGCTCGTATTGGAGACCAATCTGGTCAGGGGTGCCAAAAGCGCAACTGCACCGGATCTGCAATTGCCGTTTTCCATCGATGCGAAAATCCAGGGCATCTCCGGAGAGATCCAATTTGATCAATCCATTCCCATCACCCTGGATGCCCACGTCTCCCTGTTTCCCCGATCCCGGCAGCTTGCCGCCGAATACGACATCCGCTTTCCCGCCGAGAGGGATCTGGATGCCGGCTACGCCTTCGGGGATTTCGCCAACCGGTGGCTGGAGACCCCATGGGCCCAGGAAGTCTCTCAGGTCATCGCCGCCCCGTTCAACATCGGCACATTCGTCGCTCCCACGGGTCTGGGCGCCTCCTGGAACATCCAGGTGGGCCGGGATCTCTCCGCCCGCTTTGGAACTCCCATCGAGCGAGCCCTGGTTGCGCCGTTCCATGGAACCATCGCCAACGACCTGGCCACCCGATTTGCCATCATGGGCCCAGTGGCCGGGGATCTCCTGGCCGCCTATAGCCAATCCGAGCCCACGCGGGCCGACATCGGCGCCGCTTACGCCATGCTGGATCTGAATCCGGTGGAGGAGGATCTCACCGGGTTCTGGGATCTGCTGGCGGAGGTCTCGCCGGTCCTGCCGTCGTCCGGGGTCAAGGCGATCCATTTCGGGGTACCGTTGTGATCCTGTCCGCGAACATCGCCATGGCCGAGGGCGATTACGCCTGGACCGGAACCATGGAACTGGAGGATCCGGCTTCCTACCAACGTATCCGGGTGGATGATCCCTTCACCCTGGAACTGGGAGGCGAGTCGTTCGCCATGATGGTGGACAACAAGACCCTGACCAGAGATGGCATCAGCCGCCCACAACTTGTCGTCTCCATTATCAGTCCCACGGCCCGTTTCGCCTTTCCCCGGGCTGAACCCATGGAGCGAACCTGGGAGACGGCCATCCAGGCCCGGGACGCCGCCGAAGAGGCAGTGGGCGAAGAGATCCAGTGGAATCTGGTGGATTGGCTTATTCCCGGCGGCCGCCTTGCGGTTTATGACGCCGCTCCCATCGACGTGGTCCGAACTATCGCCGAGGCCGCCGGTGGGATGGTGGAAACAACCCCCGGAGGGATACTCCGAGTCCGCCATCGTTTTTCGGTGGCAGTACCTGATTGGCGGCGTGTATCGGTGGATCATGTCCTGACCGACGCCGCCGACAACCTCTCCAGCCGGGAATCCCATCGCGCCCAGAGCAGGGTGAATCGGGTCGTTGTGCGGGGATATCTGCCTTCGAGCGGCAACCTGTCCGCCGAGATCGATGGCCGCATTGATGGCCTGAACGCGGGCCGCACCGCCTTCTACAGCGGGGAGACGGCCCATCTCCTGGTCCATGCCGGCGCGGAGGTGGACGATATCAGCGTGGCGGCATCCACAGGAACGCTCTCCGCCAACGCCGATCAATCCTACCAGGTCACCCAGGACGTCTCCTTTGACGGGTCCAACAGCGCCTCCCTGAACCAACCGGCTGTTTCCATCGATTCGGTGATCTGGCTGGGCGCCGATCTGGGGGAGATTTCCCTGGAGACCGACGGTATGACCGTGACGGCCGCAAACTCGGGCGTCGCCATCGCCCGTATCACCTGTACCATCCAGGCAAAGTCATGGGGACTCTCCGCGCCATCTGAGGTGGCTGATCTGGATTCCTTCCCGGTCCAAGTCAACATTACTGGAACCGCAGGTGATGCGGTTGGAGACTGTGAGATTGTTTGCCAACGAGGCAACGGAGAGTTTTCCGGCGAAGACATCTCCGACCCGCTTCTTTCCACCACCGAGGCCATGCGATCCCGAGGGCGGGCCGAGATTGACTCCGGCGAAGATCTTCAGGAGGTTTCTCTCACCTGCGTTCATCGTCCTGGAATCATGCCTTGGCAGGTCGTTGAGGTCCATGACGCCCTGATGGGTCGTTCCTGGCGGGGCAAGCTGACCTCAGTTTCTCATGAGGCCACAGGTGGCCGCATCACCACATCTTTGGAGATTCTCCGTGTCCACCCCTCTGCATGATCTGCAACGCCTCGTCGCCAGCCGGAAGGCCATATCCGGACGGGTGGTGGCCGTCACCGGCGGCATGGTCCGCGTGGCCACGGCTCAGGGGGTTGTTGAGGTTGCTGGCAACGCCACCCTCCATGTGAGCGAGTCGGTGACGGTGCGGGATGGAGTGGCGTTCCGTACAGCCGAAAAGGAACATGCCCCGGTCCATTTTGTTTGAACGCACGCTACCGACGGACCGCGAGTTCAACCCAGCAGGGGAACTCAAGCAGTCCGAAGGATCCTCTTCCTCAGTTTTCAAAGATCAGAAGGAGCCTCGGTGGTTCCTTTGGTCGTGCTACGTCAGCCTTTAATCAACGCTATCATTGTTCGAGAGAAAAAAACCTGTATTTTCAATGCGGACGGAATTTACATGCGGGACAGGATTCATCGAGAAGATCTGAGATGTTACGACTTCTCCTAAAACAAAAATTTTCACAATCGACTCTTTGTGTTCAAAATTGAACAGTTTCATTATTAACAAATGAGCATTATGCCCTGAGCATGCAAAGAGATGCGGCCCATCCGGGCGGCATGTTTATTAATGGAATGGGTAATCAGTTGTGTCGCCACTCATCCAAATCGGCAAAATTTTGCTTTTAAACAAAGAAGTTCGTCCTCATGGAGGGGACACATTCATGAAAAATTTCAAGATATTAATGCTGGCAGCGATGTTCGGTAGTTTTGTAGTGGTGAGCGCAAGCGCTGTTGCCGGCGAAGGCCCTGCGCCAATAGACCTGGGTAAGGCTGGAAACTTTGCCATTCTGAGCCAAACTGGAATTACCGACGTTTATCGATCCGCTGTTGTTGGGGATGTTGGAACGAGCCCGATCACCGGCGCCGCTCTCCTTCTCTCCTGCGGGGAAGTAGTAGGGAAGGTCTACACGGTCGATTCGGCTGGCCCTTCCCCCTGTGCGATTAATGACGCCAACTTCCTGACCGGGGCTATAGCCGACATGGGATACGCTTACGGCGACGCCAAAGCGCGACTTTCACCTAAGGCCATTGAACTGGGCGCTGGAGAGATTGGCGGACTGACCATCACCCCTGGCCTCTACAAATGGAGTTCGCCAGTTTCGATTTCCACCGATGTCACGCTCTCCGGCGGCCCGGACGATGTCTGGATCTTACAGGTGGCGGGAAACTTAACTCAGGCCGGCGCGACACGAGTAACGCTGGCCGGCGGGGCCAAGGCCAAAAACATCTTCTGGCAGGTCGCCGGCGCTGTGGCTCTCGGGGCCAACGCGCACTTTGAAGGCATCATCCTTGGTAAAACCTTGATCGCCGTGAACACTAAAGCATCGGTTAACGGCAGACTGTTGGCGCAGACTGCGGTGACGCTTCAGATGAATGCGGTTTCCGAGCCTGCCAATTAAAGGCGCATACCTCCTCATGTGGGCTTGATCCCCACCCACACCGACAATAGTAGAGAGTTATCCTCTGGAGTTTAGGGCCAAGGTCGTGATTGCAACATTTCGGCGGGACGCGATTACGGCCCTACTCTTCATCCGGAACAATTAAATGGCCCGACCCACTCCCAAACGGCCTCACGATGGGCCATGACGGAGTTTTCAAACAACCATCAATTCAGAGCCGAAGCGGACCATGGCCAAAATGAACTGCGAAGGTTGAGATCATGAGCAAACGGGCAGGCATCGGACTCCTTGCGGCGCTTCTCCTGTTCGTGTGGTCATCAAACTCCAGTTACGCCGCTGGGATCCCTTGGAAACCGGGATCCTTCACAAAAAGACTCTACAAAAATGATGTGAAGGTAGTCTTGAAGGAGATCCTGGCCCTGAATGGCGTTAAGGAGTTGATTCAGCCTGATGTCCAAGGGACTGTGACAGCAACCTTCGATAAAGTCCCGTTGCAGACCGCTTTCGAACGAATGATGGACGAGTTCAAATTGGTGGCGAGTTATGCCCCCGCCACCAATACTGTCACCATCTCCACAGTCGCCAGTTCTACGCTCAAAATGGAATCCATCTTTACTCCGAAATCGGGCAGTCTGGACGATATCATGGGCGCCATGCGGCGGTTTCGACTCCTGAACGATGATGTAACACTCCGCTCCGATTCGATCACGGACTCCATCTTTCTCCAGGGGCCCCAAAACCGCACCACTGGCCTGATCAAGTTGATGGGGCAGATTGACGCCTCCTTCGGCAGCCGCCAGGCTCGCCTGGAGCAACAGAGCCAGAAAAATATCGATCGCCAGGGACAAGCCCTGAGAGAGCGTCAGATGGAACAGGCCATGGAAGACACGCGCCCAATGGTCAAAGTCATCGCCTTGCGTTATGCCAGCGTGGGCAGCACGTCAACCTCCTTTCAGGGGAAAACGGTCACCATTCCCGGGATCATTGAATCCCTGAATGCCTTCCTGAGCGGCAATTCCTTCCGGGACGCATCTCAGGCAACCACTGCGCCGACGGGTACGGGGACCATTCTTCACCCCATCAACCCACCGATACTCACCTCCGATTCCCGGACCAACTCCATTATCATTCAGGGGACTGTGGAACAAATTTCCCGCATTGAAAGGATCCTTGAGGAACTGGACAAACCGGTCCCCCTTGTTGAAATCGAAGTGATCATCATTAATGGTAGCGATTCTCTGTCAAGGACGCTTGGGGCCCAGTTGGGGGGCAATGCAACCGTGGGGAACGCAGAAGCGGGAACATCCCTGGTGACGACGACATACGCCAGACCCGCCCTGGAAACGGTCAGCAATGCCGCGTTGAACAACTCAGGCATCGCCTCTTTGGCGTCGACCGCTAGTGGCGGCGGTCTTGGAGCGTTTATTTTTCGGGGATCACGAGGGCTTCTGGATGCCACCTTGACGGCCCTGATCACCCAAAACGACGTGCAAACCATCGCCTCCCCGCGTTTGGTAACATTGAATCATCAGGCCGCGCAAATCACCAACTCCCTGCACCAGTCTTTTGCCGTTTCCAATGGTGACGAGACCCAGATCGGCCTGGAGACGGTCTCCAGCGGCGTCTCCCTACAGATCACCCCATCGGTCATTGCCGGAAAAGACCCCGGAGACATCGCACTGGTGCGCCTGGAAATCACCGCACAAAATTCCAGCCCTTCAAATACCGGGTCCGGTGTGGTCAATCTGAACGACCAAGAAGTTCAGACCAGCGTCATCATTCCCAGTTCGGCCACTTTCATCATGGGCGGGTTATTCAATACCAGCCGCTCGGAGACGGACACAGGGACGCCTTTTTTTAAGGATATTCCGCTGCTCGGGGCTCTTTTTCAGACGCGCACATCGGGCAATACCAAAAACGAAACCGTTTTTCTGATCACTCCCCGGGTGTTCAGTACCAACGACATCGATCCCAACCAGGGACGACCCACCCGGGAATATGTACAGCGGGAACGCTATCTGCTGAAGCGCAGCAGCCTCCGCATCCAAGACGAAAGCCACCTGCTTGACCTCAACCAGGAGGTGGATGCGGATGAATAGAGACCGCTATGTTCCGAACAATCACTTCATTGAACTGGACCTTTGGCGCGCCATCCCGCCGGTTCAAGATTGGCTCCCCTGGAATCTCAAGCAAGGGGAGGAATAGAGTGATGCCAACCAATAAAACAGGTCAATTGTCTGCCGCACGCGCCCTTGTGCGGGGCTTGGCTTTGACTCTGGTAACACTGCTTCTGGCGAGTTGCGCCTCTGCCAACATTTTTCCGACGGAACCAGTTGCCACGGAACCCGTTACCACGGAAACATCGGGTCCTCCCGTTATCGACTCCGGCCCGCCACTATGGCGATTGGGAGACACTTGGTCCTATAGCGATGGTTATGGACTCAAAGTGACCGATATTGATGATGAGGGGGTCGCCACTCTGACCAGGACTGACATCCCCGACTATTGGATCAAACGGCGCGGACTCTTCAAAACCGAGTCCCTGTCTGGCAAGAATCACCGTCAAGTTATCTTTCGCTCCACCCCCCCGGATGTTCTCTTTCCTCTGGAATCAGGTAAAGTGGTCGAATTTGTCCGGGAATTCACCAGAAATAAGCAACTGCGGAAGCACAAAACCCTGTGGCGGGTGGCGGGCAAAGAGATCATCGAAGTGCCTGCGGGCCGGTTTGAGTGCTGGGTCCTCGACTGGCACACCAAAAGCCTCATATCCGAATGGGAAGGCAAGGAGCGTTGGTGGTATGTCCCGAGGATTAAAAATTTCATCCGTCTGGAATATCGCTACGGAGATACCCCTGCCGGATCACGGGTCTTGATGAACTATCAGGTTGATTGACGAATGGGACGAGATAGGGATATTTAATAATGCCAGGTAAAATTGATAATACCAAATGAACTAGGTCTCGGCTGGCTTTGGAACTCTATACTTCTAAATACTTTGGTCAATGATGCCCGCCACCTCTCTCCAGAAAAGACAAAGCCGACCATCGCCTCTCCAAGCAAAGGTTCCTTTTTGACGCTGTGGCTTGAGACGAAGGTATTTCCATCCAGAAAAATGTTTCGCCCAACTGCGCGGCCTTCCACACCGCTAAAAACATAACAATCAAACGCGCTGCCTAGCCCTAAACAGCGGAGACCATCTTTTTTGGGACGAAAAAAGCCGGAGCCTGGAGGGCCAGGTGGTATGCTTGGCGGACCATAATCGCGATCCAAACCTGAGCCGACTCTCAGAACAAGGCCGGCAGTTAAATGATCATAGACATTGCCGACGGAAAATCCCATGGAGGGCAAAATATCAAAATATCTGGAACTATCGATGTGCTGCCACTGGCGACGGTAAGAAAGAACGACTCCAGGTTCATTGTGCAGTTGGTGGCGCCAACCTTTGGGTTCTGGCGAGGAGGTAACATTTTCATGTATCCAGGTTTGAATGTGGTCAACCTGGGAGACCTCGCCAACCATGCCTATCTGAAGTTCCAAAGTATCTAGAAAACTGCTTGAGTTAAATGTTCTTTTTAAACTGCGATGGTCGGCTACAAAACCAAAGCCTAGATAGGCCCAGCCCGCCCATGGGCGGTCATCATTTTGCAGTTGGCTATTGCTGATGTTAGCAGGAGTGAACATCTTCTGACCAAAAGAGATCGTCCCTCGCATATCTGTATCATGCTCTTTAAACCATGGAGTGCGCTGTCCCAACCATCGCAATCCCCTGTAAGGCATCCAATCGTCGTATTTTGCGCCAGTCAGGCAAGAGAGCTGGTGACCATGACTGTAATAGCGATCAAAACCATCTCCGATCATGTCGTTTTCATAGGTGACGCCACAACTCACTTTTCCTTTTCGGTTCCTTTGTTTGTGCTGCCATAAGCTTGAAAATGGGCGCTTAAGGTGAAAAAAAGGATGAAGGAGAATGTAGGCAGGAAAATACGACAAATAGGCATATACATATTATCCTAAATTCGGCAGTTGAACGCGCATGTTACCGCAACCTCTTAATCCGCCAAGCAAATCTTACGAAGATCTTATCACCAACAAGGTGACTGCGACTTCGCAAAATTCACTATGCGAATCAATATGCTACCCCAAGCAGGCGCGTTCAACTGCCGAATTTAGGATTATCGGTCAGATTTTGCTGATCTTTTGCGTTCGGCTCTTTTCGAACGACTCCTGTTCATGACGCTTGCCTCATTGGCGTGTTCTCATGGTGTGACGAGCGGTTACGATGACACGACACTATATTATCGTTCGAAAAGAGCCATAAACCAATAAAATCTTAACTCTCCAAGCTGTTCTTATGCTGCGGTTTTTTTAGCTGCATCCTTCGCCTTATCGACCAGTTTGACGCCTTTCTTTTTCAAACCATCAATATCAACATTTTTTACGGCCTTTATAGCGGAATCAGCTAAATCACCAGTTTGTGCTTTAAGTTTACCAATATCAATTTCTGTAGCTTTCTTCTTGGCTTCGTCAGCCAAATCTGTAGCACACTCTTTTACTCTGGCTGCCGCTTTTGTAGAATTATTTGAAAAGTCATTAAAAGTCATGATGAAACCTCTCTGTATGTTGATGTGGTGTGACATAACCTAACTGAACACCACGAATCTAAAAAGAGACCATTCTCTCAGTGATTGTGATGAACCATGGAATGATAAAAAAATCCAATCCATATAACCGTTTCCAACAATTACTGTACAAAGAATTTTTGTTCCCTTATTCACGAGGCGTGAATGACGGGGTAGTGTCAAATTTTCAATTGGAACGACTACACTCTTTCCATGACAAGGATGAGTATGGATGACGAAAAGAGAGCGCCTGGACTACAAACCGGAATTCAAGGGCAAGGTTGCCCTGGCAGTTCTCAAAGGAGAAGTGACCGTTGCTCAGTTATCGAGTGAATTCAATGCTCACCCAACGATGATTCTTATCTGGAAGAAAATGCTACCTGTCGTTCGTTTCTGAATCGGCGCGTCCAGAATCATTTAACTCATGGATGATTATGTTCAACAGGGCCGAATGCACCTTCAGACCACCATTGTATTCGATCAGGCCGAGCTTCCGGAATTTGTTCATGAAAAAATTAACCCGGGCCCTTGTTGTGCCAACTTGCGCCGCCAGCATCTCCTGACTGACCTTTGGGATCACCGCCTCCATCTTTCCGTCCTTGCCGAAGTTGGCAAGAAGCAGGAGCACGCGGGCAAGCCGCTTCTCGCTTGAGTTGAACAGCTGGTCAACCAGGTCGGCCTCAATCCGGATGTTACGCAAAAGCAGGAACGCCGTGAACATTTCTGACAACTCCGGCTGTTCGCGCAGCAAGCGAATCATCGCCGCCTTGTCGATGCTGACGGCGGTCGTCGATGTGATTGCCGTGGCTGAGGAGAGGTAGAGTTCCTGGCCGGCAAGGCACCCCTCACCTAAGAACTCACCATCCCCAAGTCTTGCGATCATGCCCTCCTTGCCCTGATCAGAAACGACTGTGATCTGCACGGCGCCCCGCTTGATAAAGAAGACGGTATCGGCGGCGTCTCCTTGCCGGAAAATGGTCTCCTTTGCGCGGTACTTGACGTTACGCCGCCCGGTCTCAACCAAGGAGAGGAAAGCCTGAGCGTCAAAATCCGGCGCCTTCCCGACTTTTTTAGGTAGCTTGGACATCATGCGCCTCTAAGCAACAGTGGTGTTGGTAGAAGAGTTCGCAGGCAGGTTCGGACACGCTTCCAGATAAATTGTGGCATCAGACTCAAGCCGAGCCATTTTGATTTGATTTTTTACGCATCCAGACAACCCATTATAGCATTTCGCCCCCCCAATATGACAAATTCCGAACGCCGACCGGCCTGCAAGGCGCACCATAGCGCGCAACACCGGCCCCGTATTGTCGTCATCGCTCATCCCTGGAAATACTGTTATCTGGCTGGTTTTCCAGACGATGCCGTCTTGAAGCCGCTCCCGGGGACGTCACTAGGGAACCCGGTAAAAATATATACTAACATATCATAAAATAAGATTATTTATGTTCAAAATTGAACAGTTTCATTCTTAAAAAATGGTCACTATGGCGGTAACCTGCGTAGAGCACAGTTCACCCAGACAGTACCGTCAAGGCGCACAGGTCAAGGCCATGGTCGACTGACATCGCGCGCAGGGTTTCCGGCGTCAAGCATGCGCAGAATGATCTTGTGGTCCGTTGACCACGCATAGGAGATTTCAAATGACAATGAAAAAGACCATTGGCATCGCCGTTTTCGCAGTCGGGGCGCTCATCCTGTGGTTCGCATACAACGCCTCGCAGGCGCCGGCGGAGGAACTCGCCAACACGATTACCGGCCGCTACAGCGACGAAACGATGTTGTACTTCGTTGTCGGCATTGCTGCTACCGTCGTTGGCGGCCTGCTCGCCGGTTTTGGCGCGCGCAGATAATGCAATGTAGGCGCGCCGCCACTGTTTGGAGAAGACAATGAGCCTCGGAACCATTCTGATCATCATACTGCTACTCATGGTGCTCGGCGTTCTGCCGACATGGCCGCATAGCCGCAGTTGGGGAAAAGCTCCAAGCGGCGTGTTGGGCCTCATTCTAATCATCGTGATCGTACTGCTGTTGCTGGGACGAATCTAGACGCTGGCGCGCCAAGGGTCCTGTCACCAACCTGGCGGAGTCCTGGTGGAGATCTTGGTCTGCCACGATTGAGTGATGGTGGATCGATCCAATATCACCCGGACCCATCTATGTAGACAACAGAAAAGCTGTGATGTGATACCCACTGGGTTGGTTCATCGTGAATGAGCCCTAACATTTCATCTACGAAGGAAAATTATACAATGCAAGCGAATATCAACCTAAATCGACTCATAGCCATACCTCTGACGGTGGCCATGATCTTCTTTACTATGCCTTACCACTGGGCTCAAGCTGGGATAATCGGCACTGACGCCCTCCTTAACCAGGAACAGAGGCCTACTTCAGACCGGGACCAGGTGACGGCCTACTTGGCTCGCCAAGAGGTCCAGAACCAGCTGTCCGCCTGGGGAGTCGATCCCGCCGAGGCTACTGAGCGGGTCCGCTCCATGAGCGACTCTAATCTGACTATGCTGGCCAAAGGGATCGCCAACGAACCGGCCGGCCAAGGCGCCGTCGGAGGGATAATCGGTGCGTTCGTGCTCGTGTTCCTAGTGTTGCTCTTCACCGACATTGTCGGATTTACCAATGTTTTCAATTTCACAAGATAAATCACAAGTTGGCTGGCAGTCGATCCGGCTTGGGTTGGCGGTCCTGCTGACGGCAGGGTTCGCCGCCTGCGCCCATCCGCCCCAGACCAACGCCCTTCTGGAGAGCGTTGACACGGCGGACCTGCCCAGACGTGTAATGCTGGAGTCAGTACCTTTCATCCCGCAGGAGAAGAATTGGTGTGGGCCGGCGGCCCTGGCCATGGCGCTACAATGGTCTGGAGTACCTGCCACTCAGGAGGCGATCGCCAAGATGGTTTATACGCCGGGCCTGGAGGGGGCTTTGCGCCACGACATGGTTACCGGGGCCAGACGCCACGCAAGGTTGGTGACTCCAGTACAAACTCTACAAGAGATCACTCGTGAACTGGCCGCTGGCCATCCAGTGCTGGTATTTCAAAACCTGAGCTTCAACGCGCTGCCATTCTGGCATTATGCCGTGGCCATCGGCTACGACCTGGACCAAGGTGAGTTGATGTTTCACTCAGGGACAACCGAGGTCCTGACCACGCATATGGGTCTCTTTGAACGAACCTGGAAGCGCGGCGACTACTGGGGACAGGTTGTTCTGCCACCCGGTCGTCTGCCGGCCAGCGCCACGTCGATGCAGGTGATTGAATCGGCAAGAGCCTTGGAGAGGGCGGGATGGGCCGAGGAGTCCATCACCATCTACCGCCTTGTAGTGACCCGCTGGCCGGAGCAATACCTCGGCTGGATGGCTTTGGGCAACGCCCACATGGCGCAAGAGGTCTGGACTGAGGCAACGACCGCCTTTCATAAAGCCGTGAAAATTGCGCCTGAGAAACCGGCTGGATGGAACAACTTGGCCTTCGCCCTGGCCCATCAGGAGCGGTGGGACGAATCAGAGACCGCAGTGGATCAGGCGGTGCGTGTAGGTGGCGAACTCGGGGAGATCTTTAAGCGCAGCCAGGAGGAGATCAGGGCCAAGCGGCGAATGCGGCATTGACCACTCCTGTCCATCCTCAAAACCTTGTCTGCTTTGAAAAAGCGAACAGTTCTTGAAAGTGCGTGGCGCTTTTTCCAATACGTTTAAATGTAAGGGCGCCGTTTTCAGAGAGTTATTTTTGACAGGTGGAGAATGAGATCTAGATGACAACCCGAGAATTGGAGTATTAGACGTGAAAAAAGCTAACATATCATCGGTATATGGTCTTATCTTGGCCGCGTTGGTGGCAGGATGTACCGTCAACCCCTATTCCGGCGAGAAACAGGTTGGCAAGGCGGCGTATGGCGCGGGTATTGGGGCGGCCAGCGGCGCTCTTATCGGCATGTTGACCGGTGATGATAGTCGAGAGAAACGCAACCACGCCTTGATCGGCGCCGGCGTTGGCGCCTTGGCCGGGGCCGGGGCCGGATATTACATGGATGTGCAAGAGGCCAAACTTCGTCAACGCCTGCAAGCCTCAGGGGTGGGCGTAACGCGAGTCGGCGATGAAATAGTCCTGAATATGCCGGGAAACATCACCTTTGATTCCGGCTCAGCTTCCGTCAAATCAAACTTCTATGAAGTGTTGAACTCGGTCGTTTTGGTGTTTAAGGAGTATCCCAAAAGCTTGGTGGATATCTTTGGGCACACCGACAGTACCGGTTCAAGTCAGATGAACCAGCAACTCTCTGAAAATCGAGCCGCCAGTGTTGGTCAATATTTCATCACTCAAGGCGTGATCAACAGACGGATTGCCACCAAGGGATTTGGCGAAAGATACCCTGTGACCACTAACGATACCCCCGAAGGCCGCAGCGCCAATCGAAGGGTTGAAATCCGCATCAGTCCTCTCACTTCCACATAAAACCCGGCTTTTTGAAATGCAGTTCAAAAATGCGCTGACTCTTGTCCAAGGTGAACAGATGAATTTTATTCGAGTGCTGTTGTTAATTCTCCTTGCCGGTCTCTATCTATCCTCTCCGGTTTATGCTGACCCGAGTTGGTCGGAACGGATGCGCGGGGCTTGGGAGCGGATTAAGAATATCGGCGATGGAGGCGTGGGCGCCGCTGAAGTGGTTTCCGGGGAAAAAAACTTCCCTGCCAACTCTGAAGAGTCAGGTAAAAACGGCCATGGAAACAATAATCGCGGTAAAGGCTGGGAGCGGGCCAAAGAGGTTGGCGGCAAGGCCAGGGGCAGTGAACGGTCCCGACATAGTCGTGAAAATGGTGAGAAAAGCTGGAAAAAATAGAAACAACATTAACGATAGATGACCATTTGAAGCTTCTCAATCAACCAGAACATACAAGGACAAAAAATGAAACTATTGAAGCTATCGGGAGTCGCCTTGTTAGCATTGACTCTTGGCGGGTGCGTTCTTTCCACTCCGAGAGAAAACCATGGCGAATACAAAGGTTATGTGCAGTGGCATCCACAGTCCGGCAAGCACTCTGTCGCCAGCGCCGGCACCCAATGTTACTTCTGCCCAGTCAGCGTAAAGGTTATGGACAGCGATGGCGACGGCGTATTGGACCCGGATGATCGATGCCCCGACACGCCCAGGGGCGTAAAAGTATCGCCCGACGGATGCCCGCTCGATTCCGATGGCGACGGGGTTCACGATGGGATTGACCGTTGTCCAGATACGCCCAGTGGCATCACAGTTGACGCCAAAGGGTGTCAACTCGATTCCGATGGCGATGGCGTCTTTGACGTCAATGACCGGTGTCCCAATACGCCCAGTGGCGCCGAAGTAGACCGCAACGGCTGTATTCCGGACGAAGATGGCGATGGCGTTCCAAACAACAAGGACCGCTGCCCGGGAACGCCGCCAAACCTGAAAGTCAATCCTGACGGCTGTCCGCTGGATACCGATGGCGACGGCGTGATTGACGCCAATGACAAATGTCCGGGAACGCCAAGTGGAGCCACTGTCGATGTCCAGGGGTGCTGGGTGCTCAAGGATCTCAATTTTGACGTCAGTCGCGCTACGATCAAGGGTGGAGGGAGAGAGATTCTTGACAACGCCGCAAACGTTCTCAGAAAAAATCCTCAACTCAAGGTGGAAATTCTGGGACATACCGACTCCACCGGATCTGACGCCTTCAATCAGAGGCTTTCGGAGCAACGGGCCAAAACGGTCTTTAATGCTCTGGTAGCACGAGGCGTTTCCCCTGATCGCCTGGTTACCAGGGGGTATAGCGAAAGCAAGCCGATTACCAGCAACAAAACCCGAAGCGGTCGCGCCATAAACCGTCGGGTTCAGATGAATCTTATACCGTAAGGTTGAGGTTTGGTTGAATTTGGGGGCGTCGTTTCCATCGAGACGGCGCCCCCTTTTGAGACATGTAAATCAGGGACCAGACAGGTAGGCGGTTATGAATGGCGAACTGACTCTTCAAATCCAATTATAATATGTCCGTCTCCCAAGAGCGTTACGATGCCATGCGGTATTGCGATGTTGTCCGAGTCGTTATACGGAATCTCGATTCCAGCCAAGACAACCCCATAAGGAGAGTAAAAATATGCCAATCAAAATCGAAGGTCCTGGAACCACGGAAACCTTAGCCACTGAAACGGATGTTTTGATTGATTTTGTCAGTGAACTCGCACGGTCAAACCGCCGATATTCCGAGTGGTGGGCTGATCTCAACAAGTTAATTATTTTTGGCGAAGAGAAATGCGGCGTTTCCCAAAAACACGCTGACAAATGCGATCTCTGCCGGTTTCTTGCTGAGGTGACTGATTCCGATATCAGAGACTCCATCCCTTTCAAGAGACTCTGTGCCCAACACAAGAGGGTTCACGACATGGCGGCGGATTTTTTGCGGCGCCGTGAGACGGGCGTTGTAACGGTCGCTGATTATGAACGCCTGAAAAATATCGGCATGAAACATCTGTACAACATGGACCAGATCAAGCACTCCAGCTTTTTTTCCATCGCGCATACGGATAACCTGACGGGGCTTTTAACCCGGGACGTGATGGAAGACGCCCTTAAGGAACAGGACGATCGGGGGAGACGGTTAGGCCAGCGTTTCTGCGTCGCTCTGGCCGATCTCGACCATTTCAAAAGGATCAATGATACATACGGGCATCAAGTCGGGGACACCGTCCTGGTAGAGATTGCGCGAATTTTCGAGGTTTTCCTCCGACCCTATGACGATGCGTTTCGGTATGGTGGCGAGGAGTTTCTGGTCCTGCTTCCCGAAACCACTATTAATAAGGCGGTCAACGTGATGGATCGTCTACGTGAAGAGGTGAAAACGAAGGTGATATGCGCAGATGAACACAAGATCTCAATGACAATTTCGGTTGGAATTTCGGAGTCTTCTCCCGGCCAGGATATTGAAGCCTTGATTAGCACAGCGGATGAAAACCTCTACAAGGCAAAGTCGGGAGGGAGAGATCGAGTTGTTTGTTAAGCCATTGGCCTGCGCCAAAACATAGGGACACGATTTCATTTTGATTTTCAATGGTATGGTGTCCGATCTGCGAAGCGTTAAAAAGCGGCTCAGGCTGCTTCCCGGTAGTACGGTCTGATGATTCCGCCGAGGGATTCTTTGCTTTGGATTGGACCATCTCGTTTGGGTTTGAAGTTGATGTCAGTACGTTGTTCCTGATGCCCTGATCATGATGGGATTCTTCCATACCATGATGCTGTACTCGGGGTCACCGGCTTCCCCTCACCATGAACAATCAGTTTTTCGGTCTCTTTCCCATGCTCCCGGGGTTTGTAAGGATTCCGGCTCCCGTCAGCATTTCACACGTCATTCTATCCTACCCGTAAGTTGCTCGCCACAGACTCAAGACTTCCAAAGCACAACGGGAAACCATGTGCATTCCCCACAAAAGTCGGGTATGTTGGCTCATGTTATGTAACATGGATCGGAGGAGGTGTGGTTGGCATGGCTAGAGGATCCAGTGGTAGGATCGTCATCGAGCTTGATCCTGCATTGAAGGGCAGGCTTTATCACGAGCTTGAGCGCGACGGACTGACGCTTAAGGATTGGTTTGTGCTTCAAACGCAGGAGTACCTTCAACAACGTGATCCCCAACGAATTCTTCAATTGGGCGGGCCCACGCAGGGGCAACAGGGGCGGACAAATGAATCGTTCCGCTCTACTGGTATCCGCTTTCGAGCCTAGCCGGATCGCATTTGGCCGGCATGAGACATTCCCTCTTCGCTACAGTTGGCTGACCAAAGGGTTTCAGGCCCTGCTCGAGGATCCGGGCGTGTTCTCATCAGACGAGGCCACGGTAACCCTGGGTGTGGGGAAGAACATGGTCAACTCGATCCGCTACTGGTTGCGCGCCATGCGGATGATGGATGCCAAGGACAACGCCCCCACGTCTCTCGGCCGGAAGCTCCTTGCTGAGGATGGATATGATCCCTACCTCGAAGATGAGGCAACGATCTGGCTGTTGCACTGGCTGCACGCCACCAATCCTGAGCAAGCAACCACCGCCTACTGGCTCTTCAACCGCTTCCACAAGCCCACATTTGCCTCAGAAGAGGCCGTGAGCGCCTTGGTGACGTTCGTGAAGGAGAACGTCACCGGGAAATACTCAATCAATACCGTGAAACAGGATATCGCGGTTATTCTGCGGATGTATGCGCCAAGCCGGAAGGCGACCAAGGTCGCCATGGAAGATGCCCTTGACTCTCCACTGGCTGCGCTGCGCCTGATCACGAGACAGGAGATTCAAAGGGGCTTCATTTCGTATCCAGAAGCACGATCCAGCCTGCCAGTCGAGATTGTCGGTTATGCGATCACAGAGCTGCTTCGATTCCATGGAGAACGGGCCATCCAGTTCCAGGAACTGATGTATGGCAGATTCGGACAGCTGGCGCTGGGCAGCATTTTTCGCCTGAGTGAAACCGCGTTGTTGACCATTCTGGAACAGCTGGTCGTCAAGTACCACAAGCACTACGAGATCCGTGAAACAGCTGGCGTTCATCAACTGTATCAGCTTGATGATGTGAACCCAGGCATGTTCCTGGACCGTCATTTCGGGCAACATGCCGGGAAGGTCGCGGCATGAGCATTTCCCACCTCATCCATATCGATACGCACTACACCCGCTCAATCAATCTTGAGCGGGATGCCCGCTCAGCCGTAACTGTTGACTCCTATATTCCGACACCCCGGGCCAAACAAGCTCTCGAACGAATCGGTGATGCCCTCCGTGACGGGGAATCACAACGGGCCTGGGCCCTGACGGGCCCGTATGGGTCCGGCAAGTCGATATTCGCCATATTCTGCGCCCACCTGCTCGGTGATCCAAGCGAGGAAACGACCCAGACCGCCTTGGGAGTCTTGGATGAAGAGCCAGAGTTGGCGAAGGTGTTCCGCGATCATGCCAAAGCTGGAAAGGGATTTTGCCCGGTGCTGATCACCGGCGCCCCGGAGCCATTGGGGAGCCGCTATTTGAATGCGCTCGCGGACTCGGCTGAGCGGTACTGGAGCAATCGCAGGGGTCGACTGCCACGGATCGTGACCGAGCTGAAAGAGCTTGCTGATGGAAGTGCCGAAATCGGCATCAGCCAGCTTGTTTCCCTGACATCTCAGCTGCAGAACGCTGTGGCGAACAGCGGAGGGCATGGCCTCCTGGTCGTTTTCGATGAGCTGGGCAAGTTCCTGGAGTACGAGGCCCGGCACTATGGAGCCAATGACATCTATTTGCTCCAGGCCCTGGCCGAGCACGCTTATGCAGGCGGCAAAGGGAAATTGCTGCTCATGGCGCTGCTCCACCAGGCGTTTGACCAGTATGCGCGCGGCCTTGGAGACAAGCTGCGGAACGAGTGGGCCAAGGTTCAAGGGCGGTATGAGAGCATTCCCTTTCTGGAGCCTGCTGAACAGGTTATGCGGGTTGCAGCGCTGGCCTTCGAGCCGAAACTGCAAAATGCTGACAAGAAACAAATTGAGAAGGCCGTAAAGGCATTCATTGTCTCAGCAGCCAAAGACAAATGCCTGCCTGGCGGGCTTGACGAAAAAGACGCTGAGAAGCTCTTTGCCCGCTGTTATCCGTTACATCCGCTTGCCCTCATGCTTCTGCCCGTGCTGTGCCAGAAAGTCGCCCAGAACGAACGTACGCTGTTCAGCTACCTTGGCAGCCAGGAACCCCATGGTCTCAGGCAGAGTATTGAGCGCCTCACCGCCGTTGGGGAGTGGGTCTATCCGGCAGAAGTCTACGACTATTTTATCCAGAACCAATCCTCTTCAATCTTCGATCATGTGACACACCGGCGCTGGGCAGAGGTGGTGACGGCGCTCGACCGTCTTGGCGATGCCTCCGAAGATGAGGTTTGCCTCGTCAAGACCATCGGGCTGCTCAATATCATTGGAGCCCACGGTGCGCTGAAGGCATCCAAAGGGCTTCTTTCTCACTGTTTGCCGACACCTGAACGGGTACAGGAAGCCTTGGCAGTTCTGGAGGCCAAAGCGATCATCCAGTTTCGCCACTATAGCGGCGAGTACCGGGTATGGCAGGGTAGCGATTTTGACCTGGAAGGCGCGCTTGAGGATGCCCGGAATCAGGTTGGACGGATTGAACTGGCAGAGTCCCTCAACAAGCGTCGCGCCGTGCCGCCGGTAATTGCGCGGCGGCATTCCATACAATCAGGCACGGTCCGCTTCTTTCAACCGGTCTTTGTGGATTCTGATTCTTACCAGAACCAAGAATCACATGTCCAATCTCCTCGGATCGTTTTCTATCTGTCCGAGGGTGAAGAGGTCGGTTCACCTTTGGAGCAGACTGTTGCCCGGCACTTCCCAGGCCATGACCTGGTTGCCATTTGCCCTATTGGCGCACGGCTCCGTGAGGCTGTGACGGATGTCATCGCCCTGGTCCGTGTGCGCTCGGAGCGCCAGGAGTTGAATTCAGACCCGGTGGCAAGCCGTGAGGTCAAGGACTCATTGGCCGCTGCTCAACGTATTGAAGAGCAATTGGTCGATTCGCTGCTTGAGCACCCCGAAGATTGCCGTTGGTACTGGGGCGGGAAGCTCCAGGAAATTGGCGGCAAACGGGATCTGCAGCAGTGCCTGTCAGCAGTTATGGGAGAGCTGTACCATGCATCCCCAGTGGTAAAAAACGAGCTGATCAATCGTGACAAGATATCCAGCCAGGCAGCGGCGGCTCGCAACAAGTTGCTCAACGCGCTGCTGTCAAACGCCGACCAGGAAGACCTTGGGATTGAGAAGTACCCCCCCGAGAAGGCCATTTACCGCTCTCTGTTCCTTGCAACGGGGATGCATGGTCAAGACGCTGACGGCTCCTGGAGGCTGTCGCCTCCGAGTGCCGACGATCCTTATCGCTTCAGCCCTGTGTGGAAACGCATCGATGAGTTCTATTCAGAGAGCGAGTCAACCCCGACGTCGTTTGATGACCTTGGCAAAGCTCTGACTGCGCCGCCATTCGGCCTGAAACAAGGCGTCCTGCCTGTTCTGTATATCGCATCGTATCTGACGCGACAGCATGAGGTGGCGCTGTATGAGGAACGGGGCTATATCCCTTATCTGACCGAGGATCTTCTGGAGCGCTTCGTTAGACGCCCAGAGGCGTTCCAGGTGCAACTATTCCGCATCACCGGCATGCGGGCATCCATCTACCAGGAGTACGGCAAGGCGTTATGGGGTACTGCGGAGCATGGCCGGTCCATACTGGCGATCGCAAAACCGTTGATGCAATTCATGCAGGACCTGCCCCTGTATGTTCAAACCACGAAGCGACTTTCTGACGTGACGTTGAAGGTGCGGAAGGCTTTCCAACTCAAAAAGTCACCGGAGGAGATGTTGTTCGAGTTGTTGCCGGCGGCCTGTGGCTATCCTCCTCTCGATCCAGATGATGATACCCAGGGGGAGCGTCTCTCGGACTTCGCCGTTGCTCTCACGGAGGCATTGCGGGAACTCAAGGGGGCCCTGCCGGCTCTTCTGGAGGAGCAACACAGGCTTTTGGCGAATGCTTTCAAACTTAACAAGGATTCGGACCTGGAATCTATGCGCGCCACGTTGCGGGCTCGTAGCGAGGGGCTGGAAAACTTCACCGTTGATACTGATGGGTTGCGGGCGTTCATCATGCGGTTGATCAACCGCAAAGGCAGCGATGCCGAATGGCTGAACGGCCTCCTGCTTTTCCTCGGGCGAAAACCTGTCGAGAAGTGGACAGATGCTGACCGTACAAACGCTGAGTACCGGTTAAGTGAGTTCAGTGGACGCTGGCGTGACCTGGAGATGCTTCGTGTTCAGTACGACAGGAACGCGCCGAAGAAGGATGGCGATTTTGAAGTGGCCCTGCTGCGCATGGTGCGGCAAGGGGTGGGCGAACAGGATCGTGTTGTGGTGGTCACTCCTGGCGCCAAGCAGGCTACAGCGGCTGCGACGGAACAGTTGGCTAAAGTCCTGGGCGAACTAGATGAAGAACTCCGGATTGTGGCTCTGGCCGAAGTCCTTAACGGCGAACTCTTCTCTGATGACCTTTGTGGTGATATTCTCGACCCTACGGAAAAACCTCATGTCAAGAAGACGGGCAAGAAATCATCGTGAGACACGTTTTGGGCATATCCGGGGGCAAAGATAGCGCAGCCCTGGCGATCTACCTGAAAGAGCAGGGCCGCGTGCCGGAGATGGAATATTTTTTCACCGACACTGGCGCAGAGCTGCAAGAGGTCTATGACTTCGTTGACCGTCTCGAAGCCTATCTGGGCCAGGAGATCGTTCGACTGAACAGTGGATCAGATTTTGATCATTTCTTAAAGGTCTATGGCGGTTTCCTGCCATCGGCAAGGCAGCGCTGGTGTACGCGCAAGATGAAGTTGGAACCGTTTGAGCGCTTCGTTGGAGACGATCCCGTCACTTCCTATATCGGCATCCGAGCTGACGAGGACCGGCAGGGTTACCTGAGCCACAAACCAACCATCAAGGCCGTATTCCCGTTCATTGAGGATGGCATCGTACGCGAGGACGTGTTCCGGATTCTTAAAGAAACTGTAGGCATCCCTGAGTACTACCAGTGGCGTAGTCGTTCAGGCTGCTATTTCTGCTTCTTCCAACGCCGGGATGAGTGGATAGGTCTCCATGACAGGCATCCGGACTTGTTCCGGAGAGCCATGGAGTATGAGAAGTTTAATGAGATCACTGGCGAACGCTATACCTGGATCCAGGGGCTCTCACTGGAGGAACTTGTCGAGAACCGGTCACGCATCACTTCAAAAGCCGACTGCCAGACTACGAGGTCGTGGGAAAAGAGGCTGCTTGAGGATGATGATGAAGATCAGGCGTGCCTGATCTGTAGCCTTTGATCGGGAGCGTACCGCAAACCGCGTAGTGAGGTTTTAGGAGTCGATTCACGTAGTTCAGGGGGTTGGGGCAAGAGGCATTGGAAACTTCCATAAAATCCTTTGCGGGGAGTAGTCCGGGCCAGAGCCTCGAACAACTCGTCCAGCACATCAGCCTGGACAATCTTGGTGTTGTTCTCGGAAAGGATGTTCTGGAATTAGTTGATGCTTTGACTGGACAGTCCGACAAGCAGGCCATCGTTCGTCGCATTGCGGTAACGTTCCTCCGTGATCAAGCAGATGAGACGATGGTCAGGCCGGAAGTCCGAGCGATCTGTCTCGACGCAATATCGAAAGACAAGCTCATCGAACTCACTAAACGTATGGGCAGTTCCAGCGAGGAGGCCTTGCGTGGGCTAGATCCGTCTCTGGATGAAGAAACATGGCGTTCATTCCTGGGCTTTTTCGGGATTGATGCCCGAGCGGCGGTACCATTTGCGGCAGCATTGGATCGGGAAACAGTCCGCTCAGACTTTGGCCTTTTCCCGCATCAGCGCAAGGCAGCTGACAGTATCCTTAACGCAATCCGTGGTGGGCATGGCCGTGTGGTGCTTCACATGCCCACGGGTGCGGGCAAGACCAGAACAGCGATGCATGTGGTCAGCCGTTTCCTTGGGACCATGGAGTCCTGTGTAGTGATCTGGCTCGCCAACAGTGCAGAACTGTTGGATCAGGCCGCTGATGCGTTCAAGGTGGCCTGGGCGCATTTGGGCAATCGGGATGTGGGGCTGTTGCGTTTATGGGGGGATCACGCGCCTGACCTGTCGGCTTTCTCTGACGGACTGGTTATTGCTGGCCTGCAGAAAATGCACGCCTTCAATACGAAGGATCCCATCGGGATCCTTCGTCTCGCAAGATCTGTCGCTCTCGTGGTCGTGGATGAAGCCCACCAGTCCATCGCACCCACCTATCGCGAGGTTATTGAGACCTTGAGCGAAACAGGTGCTCACAATGCCCTGGTTGGATTAACTGCGACGCCAGGGCGGACATGGTCAGATATTTCGGCTGATGAGCGACTATCGGAGTTCTTTCATGGGCGCAAGGTTATGCTCGAGGTCGAGGGCTGGGACGATCCAGTCTCCTACCTCATGGCCGAAGGTTATCTCGCTCGTCCTACCTTTCACCGGCTTGAAGTCAAAGCGTCTTCCGAACTCAAGCCCCGCTTGAAGGCAGAAGCGGGTAAGGGAGATGATTACGCTACCATTTTGCTCGATAATCTGTCCGATCAGGTGGACCGCAATATCGCCATTATCGACGAGGCCCGCCGGTTGATTGCTGCGGGCCATAAGCGGATTCTTCTTTTCGGAGCGTCGGTCCGACATGCTGAAGTCCTGGCGGCGGCGTTTTCTGCGCTTGGGATTGACAGTCGCGTCGTTACAGGGAAGTCGGCGGCAAGCGCTCGCGAACGGGCCATCAAGGCTTTCCGAAAGTCTTCATCCACGCCAATAATCCTGTGTAATTTCGGGGTATTGACCACTGGCTTCGATGCGCCGAACACAAGTGCCGCTATTATTGCCCGCCCGACGCGATCATTGGTCCTGTTCAGCCAGATGGTGGGACGCGCCACACGGGGTCCAAAAGCCGGAGGCAATGAGACCTGCGAAATTTCAACGGTGGTAGATATCGATTTGCCAGGATTTGGCGATGTCGCCGACGCGTTTACGAACTGGGAGGATGTGTGGCATGACCCAAGCTGAACAGCATGAACTCGAAGATATTGTCAGCGCCGAGATCATCCCCCTTCGTCTTGCCATCACAGCAATGCGGGACTCCGGCTATAAAAATACTGCCTACGCCCTCGCCGAACTGATCGACAATGCGATCCAAGCGAACGCAACGACAGTCGAGGTGTTGTGCATTGAACGGAAAGAGCTTGTCTCGACGCGGGAACGGCGTCGTCTTTACAGAATGGCCGTTTTGGACAATGGCTCTGGCATGGATGCACTAACGCTTCGTAAGGCGTTGCAGTTTGGAAATGGAACTCGACTAAACGACCGCTCTGGCATCGGACGGTTCGGCATGGGTTTGCCCAATGCGTCAATCTCGCAAACACGGAGGGTAGACGTGTGGAGTTGGCAGAACGGGCCGACCAATGCCATCCACACCTATATTGATTTAGGAGAGATTGGAAAAGGTTCAATGCGGGATGTGCCGGAACCGCAACATGAATCCGTTCCTGACGATTGGGGCCATCTATCTCAGGGGCTTGGCCAAAGCGGTACCCTTGTTGTCTGGTCTGACCTCGATCTGGATCGGCTGACCTGGAAGAGCGCAACTCACACCCTGCACAACACGGAAAGACTTGTTGGACGGATCTATCGGCGATTCATCATGGAAGGAGTGGTTACGATCCGTCTCTTTGCCAAAGAGGAAGGAAGCGATAAGCAGCTGCATGATCGGGAAGCTGTATTTGACGATCCATTATATCTAACCTCGTCACCCGCAGTGCCTGCCCCATTCAACGATAAACCAATGTTCGAACATGTGTTCGATGACCCGCAAAAGATTGAATATGGCGGTCACGAGCATACCGTCAATATTCGCTACTCCGTCGCAACACAGGACACCATCAAAGAAGCAGGAACTCAGGACCGTGGTCGCACCAATTACGGGAAGCATGCCGCTGGCAATATCGGAGTATCCGTTCTTCGTGCAGGACGTGAGATAATGCTGGATCAGGGTTGGTGCATTGGGTATGACCCGCGCGAGCGATGGTGGGGTGCTGAAGTCGAGTTCCCACCCGCTTTGGACGAGCTTTTCGGCGTGACGAACAATAAGCAGGCAGCCACGCACTTCTCTGAGCTGGCAACGACGGAATGGGAGCAGCTTGCTGAAGAAGGTGAACAGTTCATCGACGTCGTGAACAGGCTTAAGGAAGATGGCGATCCTCGTGGCTGGCTCCTGACTGTAGCAGACAGCATCAAGCGCAACCTGGAACAGATCCGCAAAGCACTGAAAGCACAAGGCGCGGGTCGTCGTTCAACAAGACGGAACCGGCACGGTGAAGCTGATGACGTGACGACCACTGTCAACAAAGGGTGGAAGGAACGCTCAAAGGAAAAGCCTATCGAAGGTGAGGACCAGCCGACGACAGAGCAGGACCTTGAGGAAATCCGCTCTGACCTCACAGAGAACAAGAACTATGATGAGACCGACGCCGAAGATTTGGTGTCACTGATCCAAGATGCTGATCTAAGGGTTATATTCCTCGAGGCTGATTTCACAAACGCTTATGAGTTGTTCAATGTCGAGATGAAGGGCAATGTGACGGAGGTAACCTTCAACCGGCAGCACCCCGTCTTTGACGACATATTTGGAACAGTGGCGACGGTTGATGAGGATGTCGCCGACCTGTCCAATGAAGAGATTCTACAGCGGCTTTTAAGGGCCGTTAATGCAGCGAAGATTACCTTTGCAGCTTGGGCTCGCTATGAACGGGAGGCAGGGATTAGTCGCGCGCAGGCCTTGCAGAAGGTTCGGTTCGATTGGGGGCAGATTGCAGCGAAATTTCTCCAGCCAGAAGATGATCTCGACTTGTAGCGCGATCGGAGACGCAGATCATGGTTGTGGATGGAGAACGTCTGAAGACTCTCGTGAAAGGCGCACAACAGCAAGTTCTGCTCTGTGCGCCATTTATCAAGGTGGGAGCATTACGCATGGTGCTCTCTTCAGTTGATGAAGGGGTTCAAGTTCGTATTGTCACGAGGTGGCGGGCGGCAGAAGTTGCCTCAGGTGTCAGCGACCTGGAGGTTTTTGAACTTGCCAATGAGCGCATGAACACCGAGCTGGCATTGCTCGATGATCTGCATGCCAAGCTTTATTTGGCCGATGATGAGGGCTTGGCAGGTTCCGCCAACTTGACTGCGGCCGCACTGGGTTGGGCGGAGAAGAGCAATGTCGAACTCCTCTTGCGGGTTGTTCGATCGGACGATGAGGTTGCCCGGTTATTGCGGCGTTTGAAACGTGCAGAGCCCGCCACCTACGCCATTCGCTCCGAAATTGAAGCAGCAGCAATTGCGCTCAGCGCTGCAAAACTCGATGAAGGCCAGGATATCTCTGACGATATGGAGATCCTCCAGAACTCTGCTTGGCTCCCGAGATGTGCGGCGCCAGGACGGATCTGCGCAATTTATGAGGACTCGCAGACGACATCGGTGGTAGAGGGTACCAGAGAGGATGGGCTTGCCGACATCCGAGACCTACATATACCGGATGGTTTATCACCAACGGAATTTGCAGAGGCTGTACGCGATACGCTTTTATTGATGCCAGCGTTTAAACACATCATTGACCGCATCCCCCAGGGGCTAACAGACTCTGCTGGCACTACGCTTGTCACAGAAATACGCCCTGACCTAAATCAGTCCAATGCTGCCCTTCAATGGCGCATCGTCAGGGACTGGATTTCGGTGTTTTTCCAGAGAGACTTTGAAGTCGCGCCGGACTCTTTTGTAACACGCTTACGTTCTCGATAATGGACAGTGAAGTTTCGCGTATCGGCTGGCGCTCATTTATTCCAACCTTGTAAATCTGTCGATACTCACCACCTTTGGCACCATTCGTCCAGAGTTCCCTTGAAGCATCAATACAATCTGCCGGTCATGGTTTGGGCCGTAGCTGACATGAAATGATTGATGGTCTTCTCCGTAGAAATATAACCGATCAAACGGAGTATTTCTCACCACCCACTGAGCTACTTCCAACAAGCTTTCATCCTCAACGAAAAAATCGCATGCAGCACCTAGTCGCGGACAGATTGGATTTCCTAACCGATTGAGTTCATGAGCTGCATGTTGATCCCGCTTTGGATCAATGCGTCCTGGAATTTTTCTGGCCAACTCTGGAGAGCAGAAGCCATAGGTCAACTGAATCATCCCGAAATAATCGATCACGGGATCCAGAATATTGACTGCAAGATCATAGAGAGCGTTGTAGCTCTCCGGCTGTAATGGCAGGTTGGCAAGTCCGGTGGACGCCTGGGTCTCACCGCATTCAATAAGCTGACGGAAAGTGAGGAATTGGCCGCATGGATCGTCCAGGTCTGGAACGCTGCGTGAACGGGCCAACTCAAATCCTTCAATCATCCAGCGATGGCGCGCCAGTTGACTCAGAAAGGCGTCGGGCGCTGGCCCATATCCGGACAGGTTAATCGTTCCCAACGATTCTAACGCCTCTTCGAAAGCCAGTTGCTCTGGATAGTTCGGAAACTCCTCATTGATGTAGCGGGACTTGCGGAACAGGAATGGCGGTGCGTATGCATCACCATAGGCAAAATATTCGATATCCTGCTCCCGGAGTTTTATTTTGACCCTTTCGACCATTCGAGGAAGTGGCATTCCCTCGAAGTCGTCATAGCGCATCAGGCTCACCTTGCCAGAGCGGATGTGAATTTTTACCAATTCAGCGTTCCGATAGTCGCCATAGAGTAAAGCAGCACACCCAACATAGACCCGTAATAGTGGTTGGAGTTGCTCTACCATGCTCACATGAAGTTGCAGTGACTCCCCTGGCTCCAACCAGCCCAGGCCACGTTCCGCCGCTTCCTCGCATGCCTGTGCGATGGCGTTGACATCTGCAATCTGAAACAATAAGGCTCGAGACTGAGCTTGGGCCGTTCCGTAGTCTCCAAAGAACTGCTTGATGTCTCGTTGTAAGCCGCGCTCCAAATGCTTGTAAGGTCGACGACGTTCAAACTGGTTCAACGCAAAATATACTTCCAAATCCGCAACCCGCATCTCAGCGGCGCACTTGACCTCAGCACAATCTTTCCGCCCCTCCAAAAAACGTAGGGCTTTCGGGAGAGATCCAAACGCCTCCGTCAGCGCTAACAAGTCTTTCACCTCCGACTTGTCCGGTTTGCGACCAAGCGCAAGCCAATGAGTCCAAAGGCGCTCAAGCGGTTCTCGGTGGGCTTCGTATCGTTCTGCTGAGCGGTCACGACGCGGTTTCTTTACTGTTTCCCGGGGTCGATGTGATGGAGATTGAAGCCGGTTGTGCTTGCTCCGATACCGATCCATCAGAAAGCGCTGTTCAGAATCCTTGTCACGGAATACAAAAAGAACTCCAGGCGCTACTGGGATAGGTTCTTCATCAAGAACCTTCTCCAAAAACGCTTTAATCTCGGATTGGGTGAAGTATTTCTGGAAGGTTCCGCGTGAGGTCATCACGCCATCACGAAACCTCTCGCCACGAGGATCGTTCTGATTTGCCAGCATTACGGACACCACCAGCAGACGTTCTGCCAACGACCATGCTCTGGTCAGCGCCTCAACGCGTTCATCAAAGTCTTCAATGACGTTGATCACGAATCCCAGGTTGACTATGTCCGCTGACGCAACAGGGTTGTCCGGCGCGAAATAGGGATCCCATCCTACCGCCGATAAACCGTTCTCGATCAACCCGCGTACATCATCCCCACGCCCACAACCGTAATCAAATAACCGGTGGCGACCATCCAAAAAACCATAGCGCGCCAGCGACTGTATTGGGGCTGAAAAACCGTAACGCACCAGGGCCGTCAGGTGTCGAGACGCCTCCCAATCGGAGTGGAGCACTGTTGGCTCTTGTTCACATCCTTCAGTCGACTCATCGTTTCCAATCGGAACCAGAGAGTAGTCTTCGATTCTGTATCCTTTTTCACGGACCAACGCCATCCATTGGCGGCGGTAACCAATACGCTTTGGCTCGTCGAACAACCCGATGGATTCAGCGGTACTGGTCAATTCCTCGCATCTCTGCCGAAGCGGATCACTTGGCAAAAGGAGTAACTCTTTGCGATGCAGGATTGGGGGGTTCAGAGAATCGGCATAGGTACGGTATCCCACTGTTGAACGGTCAAAATCTACCAACCAACTTTCACGCAGCGAAGGGAACGGATCGTCGGAAAATTCTGGATAATTGAGCAGAGCAATGGAAAGGCCATCCTCATCAAATCGCACCAGATTAAAGTTCTTGTGCGGCTTGATGTTGGCCAGCCGCTCTGCTTCAGACACACGCGCCATCCACTTGGCGTCCAGCTTGGGTAAAGCATCGACATGCAAATATGTCTGACCGCCAACGACCTTTCTCGGAGCTGACTCCATAAAATCCTGACCCTATTCTTGACGTCCGTCCACGCTTCACTCAACCATCAAGGCAAACAAGTTCCTCTGCTCTGGCCATAGAAGCCAGTGTTTATGCTATCTTTCACGCATAGTCGTGAAAAGGATCTTAAGCCGCCTCCCGGTAATAGGATCGGATAATCCCCCCGAGAGCCTCCTTGCTCCGGACCGGGCCTGTCTTTTGCGGCCTGAAATCCACGTTCAGGACGTTGTTGCCGATGCCATGGCCCTGATGCGGGCGTTCATCATGATAATGGCGCACCCAACTCCGAGTAATGTAATCCAACTGCCTTCGGCTGAAACAGACAAAGAAATCAAGCGCTTCTCTCTTTATGGATGCCACGAAACTTTCGGAAAATGAATTCGCTTGGGGGGCTCGATGGGGGATCTGGATGATCCGGGCTCCTTCGGTTTTCCAGACCTCATCGAATGTTCCGGAGAACTTGGTGTCGGCGTCCCTGATCAGAAATCGTGGATTGATTCCCAGGTCACCGCACCACATGGCGGCATTGCGGGCCTGTTGGGTCACCCAGGCGCTGTCCGGGGAATAGGTCGATGAGCTGCAGTAGACCCGCCGGCTGCCCAGGTGGATGAAGACCAGGATGTAGGCCGTCATCTTCCCGGAGAAGGTGAAGACGTCCTTGGTGAAAAAATCGCATGCGATGACCGATTCCAGATGAGCATGGATGAAGGTCATCCAGTCCAAAGGCGGCTTCTTCTTTTCCTTTTCAGGGCTGGGGTGGATGCCGGCCTCGGTGAGGATCCGCTTGGCGGACGTAACGCCAAGACCTGGGTTTCTGACGGGTAGACACGGAAATTTGTAAAATCCCGTTTTATAACGGGATGTTGTGCAGGTTATCCCCAC